>NZ_JBHDVN010000002.1:0-194178 GCF_046635365.1 Acinetobacter sp. NIOH-H-8 | reverse complement strand
ATCAATTACGCAAAATAATTCGGTACTATTAAACATCGGGACTAGAGTTTTAAGTTTTGTGTGGTAACTCAACTGATGGCTCTAGTCCTCTTATTTTTCAAGTCAATTTTTTATCCGCGATTCGGGTTAATAAGAATATTGATATCTTATTAATGGTTTTAGATACCTTTATAGAACCAGATTTTTTCAATTTTCCTCGGTAACAAATTCAAGAATAGAAAGGCGATGACCATCAAGTTTCAGTATAAAAAACGCACAAAAAGACCAAATGTTTTTTATTACGCAATTTGAATTGGTAAATTTTTGTACAAAAGAACTGATGTAGAAAAAATATTTATAGATAGCATTATTTTTATTAATATTATATTTAATTCCTCTTAAATTATTGAATTTAAAATTTAAAATTTTCTTAAATTAAAATTAACAAAAGGATTAGATTAGCTAAACTTCATAACATTATTAATACTTTTCCTTCATTATTTGAAACTAAAAAATTAAATGAGTGTACTATATTTAGTAAAAACGTAATTAAGGTGAAGCATTTAATGTCTATTTCTCCCTTATCTAAGGCTGTCTATACATCCTTAGTTGGATTGCTATTGGCAAATACAACTACTCAGGCCGCTGATGCATTTAGTGCAGAAAGTCCGTGGATGTTGGGTGACTGGAATGGTCAACGTATTCAGCTTCAAGAGCAGGGCTATGATTTTAGCTTTGGATATACAGGTGAAATGGCAACTTTACTTGACGCGAAACGCTCAAATAGCCATGGCACAGAATATACAGGTCAGTTAAACCTGGGTACTCATCTGGATCTGGAAAAAATTGCTGGCTGGCAAGACACTGAAGCACAAATTACAGTAACTCATCGCGATGGTCGCAACCTTTCGAATACTTCTGATGCGCTTACAGGACATTTAAGTTCAGTTCAGGAAGTATGGGGTCGCGGTCAAACTTGGCGTCTAACAGATTTCTGGATCAAGAAACAATTCTTGGATCAAAAACTGGATGTAAAAGTCGGACGTTTTGGTGAAGGTGAAGACTTTAACAGTTTTGATTGTGACTTCCAGAATCTGGCATTGTGCGGTTCACAAGTGGGTAACTGGGTAGGGGATCAATGGTATAACTGGCCAGTTTCTCAATGGGCTGCGCGGGTTAAATATAACGTTACCCCAGAAGTTTATACTCAGGTAGGGGTTTATGAATACAACCCTGAAAATGCTGACAATCGTGGCAAAGGCTTTAACCTGAGCACAGACGGATCTAAAGGCGCGATTATTCCTGCAGAAGTGGTGTGGACACCGAAACTAGGTGAGCAAAAACTGCCAGGTGAATATCGTGCCGGTTATTACTACAGTACCGCTGATGCCAAAATATTTGATGGCGTGACTCTACAAGATGAACAAACCCAAAATGGTCATCATCACGGGGGGTGGATTGTAGCTAAGCAACAGCTGACTTCACATCAAGGGGATACATCACGTGGTTTAAGCGGTTTCGTGAACGTCACTGTTCATGACTCTAAAACCAACCAAGTTAGTGATATGCAAAATATCGGTCTTGTCTACAAAGGTGCGATGGATGCCCGTCCACAGGATGAAATTGCTTTGGGTGTTGCCCGGATCAATATGAACAATGATGTATTGGGTAACCGTAGTGAAGAAGTCGATGCAGAAATCTATTACGGCATTCATGCAACTAACTGGCTAACCATTCGTCCAAACCTGCAATATGTCCATCATGTCGGCGCATATAAAGAAGGTGAAAATGTCTGGGTGGGTGGAATCAAGTTTAATACGTCGTTCTAATCGGAGTTTTTAGTTGCAAATACACAATTGATTCTTCCATTACTTTGGGGCATTGATGAACTGATACTCCAAGTATTCATGTATTTATAACTAAGAACTTAACAATATGGTGTCTATGCCGCTTAAGTGCTTAGACGTTCAAGAAATCAAAAAAAAGGTGTTCAATATGAATACTTCGTCTTCAGGTTCAGTACTGAAAACGATTCTGGCAGCTATTGCTGCCATTTTCGGTTTGGTTCTGCTATTTGGAGGAATATATCTGGCAACACTTGGTGGGTCTTGGTACTACATCATTGCCGGTCTGTTCTTCCTGGCGACAGCAGTGTTATTACAAAAACGTAAAAGCACAGCTCTTATTGTTTATGCAGTATTGGTCCTTGGTACAGTGGTATGGGGGCTTTGGGAAGTGGGTTCAGACTTCTTTGCACTGGCACCACGTCTAGATATTTTAGGTCTATTCGGTCTGGCTCTGCTGATTCCTGCAGTGACTCGCGGTTTTGGCGATAGCAAAGCGGCAAAAATAGCGCTGACTGGCTCCTTGGCAATTACGATTGCTGTCATGATTTACTCTGTATTTAATGACCCGCAAGAAATCCGTGGCGAATTAAAATCACAGCAGCCTGCAGTGCATCAGTCTATTCCAGGTATTGCTGACGAAGACTGGCCAGCCTATGGTCGTACTCAGTCAGGTTTACGTTATTCTCCATTAAAACAGATTACTGCTGATAACGTAAAAGATCTGGAGTTAGCTTGGGAATTTCATACCGGTGATGTAAAAACGGATAAAGATTCTGGTGAAACTACGAATCAGGTAACCCCGATTAAAGTGGGTAATAACCTGTTTATGTGTACCACTCACCAGTACCTGATTGCACTTGATCCTGCGACGGGTAAGGAAAAATGGCGTTTTGATCCTAAGCTAAAAGCGGACAATACCTTCCAGCATTTAACTTGCCGTGGCGTATCTTATTATGATGCGAACAATACTGCAGGTTTTGAAAGCAGCCTGGCTGCGCGTTCAACTACGTCTGCCGAATGTCCTCAGAAAGTAATCTTACCAGTGAATGACGGACGTTTGGTGGCGGTCAATGCAACTACTGGTAAGGTATGTTCCGACTTTGGTAATAACGGCGAAGTCGATCTGCAAAAAGACATGCCATTCCCATATCCAGGCGGTTATAACCCGACTTCACCTCCTGTGGTGACAGGTACAACCATTATCATCGCCGGTTCAACCACAGATAACTATTCAACTGAAGAACCTTCAGGTGTGATTCGTGGTTATGATGTAAATACTGGTGAATTGCTCTGGGTATTTGATACGGGTGCGGAAGATCCAAATGCGATTCCTGCTCCAGGGCAAAAATTCGTAAATAACTCTCCAAACGCATGGGCGCCATTGGCTTATGATGCACAGCTGGATATCGTCTATGTACCAACAGGTGTAGGTACACCGGATATCTACGGTGGTCACCGTACTGAGCTAGACGAGCGTTATGCGAACTCTATGCTGGCGATTAATGCATCTACCGGTAAATTGATCTGGAACTTCCAGACTACTCACCACGACTTGTGGGATATGGATGTACCCGCTCAACCGACATTGACTGATATCAAAGACAAAAACGGGAAAATGGTTCCAGCGATCTATGTGCTGACCAAAACCGGTAATGCCTTTGTATTAGACCGTCGTACAGGTGAAGCGATCGTTCCGATTACTGAAAAACCAGTACCTCAGTCAGTAAAACGCGGTCCGCAAACCAAAGGCGAGTGGTATTCAAAAACTCAACCGTTCTCTGACTTTAATCTGGCTCCTCAAGATAAATTGACGGATAAGGACATGTGGGGTGCCACTATGTTTGACCAGTTGATGTGTCGTGTATCGTTCAAGAAATTAAACTATGACGGTATTTATACGCCACCATCTGAAAATGGTACGTTGGTGTTTCCGGGTAACCTCGGTGTATTCGAATGGGGCGGTATGTCAGTCAACCCAGACCGTCAAATCGCATTAACCAATCCAATTGGTTTGCCATTTGTATCTCGTCTGATTCCGCAAGATCCGAACCGTAAGCAGACTGCCAAAGGTGCAGGTACTGAAGCGGGGGTACAGCCAATGTATGGCGTGCCTTATGGTGTTGAAATCAGTGCCTTCCTGTCTCCATTCGGCTTACCATGTAAGCAACCTGCATGGGGTTATGTGGCTGGTGTTGATCTGACCAATCATGAAATCGCTTGGAAACGTCGTATCGGTACGATTCGTGACAGTATGCCGGGCATTCCATTGCCTCCATTTAAAATGGGTGTACCAATGTTAGGTGGTCCAATCTCGACTGCAGGTAATGTGATGTTTGTCGGTGCAACTCAAGACAATTACATCCGTGCGATCAACGTGACTAATGGTGATGAGCTGTGGAAAGGTCGTCTACCTGCAGGTGGTCAAGCGACGCCAATGACTTATGAAGCCAATGGTAAGCAGTATGTTGTGATTATGGCGGGTGGTCACGGTTCCTTCGGTACCAAAATGGGTGATTCTTTGGTTGCCTATGCACTACCTGACAATAAATAATGAAGTTTTATAGTTAAGTAAAAAAGCCTGATTCGTCAGGCTTTTTTATGCAAAATACAGGCTGTTATGACAATAAAGCTTGATTAGAAAATCATGAACCTTTAGCTCAGCTTTCCTGCAAGTATTCAGTTTGATCTTATGTAGATGCTGAGTCTTTAAAATTAATAAGACACTTTTAAAACGTTTGAACTCCCATGGCATGAGTGAATGCCAGATATCAGGAATATTAGCTATGCACCTTCATACCACGCGGTTGCCGATGAAATCGACTTTATCCTGTCTGATTGCTTGTATCAGTCAAGGAATTTATGCGGAAGAACCGGTTACAGAGGTACAGCGACTGGCTCCCATTGTGGTTGAAGCAACCCGTACAGATCGTGCCATTCTGGAAACACCGGCATCTACCTATTATCTGAATCAGGAACAACAGAATAGCCTGAATGTAAATCTGTCTGAAACCTTAAAAGGTGTACCAGGTTTACAGCTGAATAACCGCGAAAATTATGCTCAGGATTTACAGATATCAATGCGGGGCTTCGGTGCACGTTCGACTTTCGGTGTGCGAGGAGTACGTTTATATGTAGACGGTATTCCTGCGACTATGCCGGATGGGCAGGGGCAAACCTCGAATATTGACCTGAATAGTTTGGATCATATTGAAGTGCTGAGTGGGCCATTTTCTTCGCTATATGGTAATTCTTCTGGCGGAACCATCCTGACACAAAGCCGTGAAGGGCAGGGACCTGATTCAGTCACTTTGGGATATTCGGGTGGCAGTCAGAATAAAGGCCAAACGAACCTGGTGCTACAAGGTGGTTCAGAAAATGCTTCTGAACCAAGCTATATCATCATTTCATCTTATTTTGATACGGATGGTTTTCGTGATCATAGTGGTGCACATAAAGTACTGAACAATGCCAAGCTGACGTGGGATCTGGACGATGGCTCTAAAATTAACTGGATCAATAACTATGTCAAAATTGCAGCTGATGACCCAGGTGGTTTAGAAAAAAAGGATTGGAAAGCTAATCCGAAACAAGTTGTTGATAATGTACGTGATTACAATGCTCGAAAAGAAATTGAGCAGTTTCAGACTGGTCTGACCTGGAACAAACCAATTGATGATCAGCAAGAACTATATGGTATGGCATATTGGGGGCAGCGTGAAGTTACTCAATATCAATCAATTAAAAATGTTGCTCAAAATAAACCTCAGCAAGCTGGTGGTGTCATTGATTTTGATCGCCAGTTTTATGGCGCAGACCTACGTTGGACAGGTAAAGATATTTTTCCTAATACCAAACTGATTGCTGGTGTTGCAATTGATGGCATGACTGAAGATCGTAAAGGATATAAAAACTTCATTGGTAGCACTTTAGGGGTTAAAGGTGAGCTTCGTAGAGATGAAGATAATACTTTGTGGAGTGCAGACCCTTATTTACAAGCTTCTTATAACTTTGTACCTGATTTAACGCTGGATACTGGATTGCGTTATAGCAATGTACATTTTAAAACTGAAGATCATTATATTTTAGGTGAAAATAAAGATAACTCAGGTAAAACGACTTATGAGAAACTTTTACCTTCAGTTGCTTTAAGCTGGAAAATTATCCCTAAGTTAATGGCTTATACAAGCTATGCACAAGGTTTTGAAACACCGACCTTTACTGAAATGGCTTACCCAGCAAATGACACTAATGAAACCTTTGGTTTAAAAGCTGCTGAAAGCGAAACTTATGAGCTAGGATTAAAATCTGCGAATCGCTTTGGTGATATGACCTTAGCAGCATTTCAGACTCAAACCAAAAATGACATTGTTTCTGCGGGAAGTGATGGCGGGCGCTCAACGTTTCGTAATGCAGATAAAACTCTAAGAAAAGGATTAGAGCTATCTTGGAGTAAAGACCTCTGGCGTGATCTGGCAGCTCAAGCCAGCTATAGCTATATCGATGCAACTTTTGATGCAGATATACCAGAGCTTTTTGATGACAAGGGAGAAGTTGTAGTATCTAGAGTTGCTGCAGGAAACTATATTCCCGGGATTGCTAAAAATCAGGCTTTTATCAGTCTAGGCTGGAAACCTGAAAATGGTTTTAATGCAGGTCTCGATGTGCGTTATTCAGACCAGATTTTTGTGAATGATATTAACTCTGAAGTTGCACCAAGTTATACAGTGGCTGGGGCTAATGTAGGCTATAACTGGAATGTCAAAGATTTGTCCGTGAGAACATTTGCACGCGTTGATAATCTGTTTGATAAGGATTATTCAGGTTCAGTCATTGTGAACGAAAGCAATGGTCGTTTCTATGAACCTGCAGAAGGTCGTAACTGGAGTGCTGGGTTAAGCGTGACAAAAGAGTTTTAATTTAAATCAGACTTAAGCTTTCTCAATTTATTCAAGATTCATGTTCACATGTAAATGTCCGCCAAGATCAGCAATAAGTGCGAATCTAAGGCGGACATTTCTATTTTGGAGTTACAAGTGTTGTTATGCACCAATTAAAATGTCTATGCGATAAACCATTTAAAATGTCCTGTTTTTAACTGCAAGAGTCAAGCACAGGATTTAAATTTCTTTGTTCAATAACAGCTTTCTGAGCTTTACGACTCGGCATACTTTTCTTGAGACGGGAACGTTTATTTTGTTTTTCCAACTCTTCATGCTGTTGCTGGATATGCGCCAGAACCGAGCCTAATCTTTTATTCTCAACCACTTCATTCTGCTGTAGTCCAGCCAGTTTATTGAAGACACTATAGTTGATCTTCCGTCCTTCATGCATGATCGCCACAGTGCCATCCGGGTACTCCAGAAATGAAATGTATTGCCCAACAAGCTTATGATTCAGCTCTGTCGGTTCAAGCAGATAAATACACTTGTCATAGGTGATGGTGAGGTTCTTCGTGACCTTACGCGGTTCCTGCCAGGTGAATATATCCTCCAGCTCAGCATCAGATTCCGTTAAAGATCGATGTAAATTCTTCGAGTTTCTCGCACACTTGGCAAACTTCTGATTGAAGTGCTCAATGAAGCAGGGTAGCCATGCATTGGCTTCGGCAATTGAACTGATGCCTTCCAGACGCATCTCCTTGATCAAACGGTCTTGAATGGTTCTATTCGCGCGTTCTACGCGACCTTTAGCCTGTGGGGAGTTGGCAAAGATAATATCAATGTTTAACTCATTCAGAATCCGGCCAAATTGCGTGATCTTGCTGTCCTGGCTCGATTTCTGGTTCACTCGGAAGACCGAATGTTTATCGCTATAAAAGGCCAGAGGCTTACCGTATTGTTCAATGTAGGCTCGGGTTGAAAGCATATAGTCGAAGGTCGTTTCTGCCTCACAGAAGCGCAGATGCAACAGCTTTCCAGTGGCATCATCGATATACACCAATAAACAGCACTTAGCAGCGCGTCCTTCGAACCAGTCATGATATGAGCCATCAATCTGGATCAGCTCACCGAAGCAATCACGGTTATAACGTGGCTGATATGGACGTTTAAGGCGCTTGGATCGCGGAATCCAGAGGTCATTTGCAGTCATCCAGCGCCGAAGCGTTTCTACCGGGATATTCAGGTCAAATATGCTGCTGAGCTTCTCATGGGCCAAGGTAGGTCCAAATCCCAGCAGATGTTCGGAAATAATGGAAAGACATTTTGATTTTAATAAATCATCATGGCGACAATGGCCAGGTTGACCACGGCTGGCATGCGCCATACCTGAAACACCATCTTGATTGAGCTTCTGTAATAACCGGGTAATTTGACGGGTTGAAAGATTAAGGATTTCAGCGGCACGGACTTGTGTAATACGATGATCTCGAACGTCTTGCAGAACAGCAAGACGTTGAATTTCTTTGTCAGACATAGTGATCAGCATCTATATTTCATATCCAGTCCATGATGTTTAAACCATCATAAACCAGACATTTTTATTGGTGAGAATATAGACACTTTAAATGGGTTCTAACAAGTGTATTTCGTATAATGTATATTATGTTAAATAAGATATTATACATATAGCCTATTTCTGTATGCAGCAATGACTTATATTTTTAATAAAAGCCTAAATAAATACTCTTTTGCTCTCTTCGTTCTTCCTTCAAACATTGAAACCTCGATAATGATATAAAATCTAGATCGATCCTTTGGATAAATAAAATTTCAGACTCTAAAGGTATAAATCGTTGAAAAATATTTTCCTAGAGATAACTTAGCTCTTTGATTAAAGCTTGATGGATAGCTTTATTCAATTCTATATACTTCGATTGTTTCATTTAAAGCATAAATTTTTATTTGAGACATTGTTTTCTACGCTCTTATAGTTACAGTTTTAATTATAGTGTGGGCTTTAATCTGGCTGGCATTGTTGTTCAGCATCATTCATAAAAAGTTCAATTATTTATACAAAACAACTAAATGCTGCCCTGTCTAAATTGTTAAAATTCTGGTCCTCTATAAAAAACTTGAAGATTGATAAGGACTAAAGTGAACAGACAACATGATTTACCTGAACTAAGTAAATATAGTGAGCTAAGTAGCGATGAACAAGTAGCTATTCATCAAATGCTTATCTCTTACGTACGCTCAGATCACTTTTATAATATTATCTTGACTCACAATGTTGAACCTTATGACTTGGTTAAGCTTGTAAGTATTAGTTTTGAAAATAGAGACGCAGCTATTTGGGTTCATTTTGAAACAATAACTGCTGAAAGACTAACTATGCCTCTCGATTTTATTTCAAGAATAGAAATATGTAATCAGGAAATATTTTAAATACTGAGACTTGAAGTGCTGAAATTTATTTAAATTGTCTCGGAATTTTAAATCCATTAGAAATAGAGATGGTTAACCATCTCTATTTTTTTAAACTGAAAATTTAATTATTTTATAAATTTCAAAAACTTAAAATTATAAATATAAAATGTAATATAGCAATTTCTTTAAATTAACATATCACATGTTACATTGAACTGTACCGGGTTTGTCGGAGACTTTTTTATTTAAGTTAGGCCACCTGACCTAACGGGTTAATCTTATCATAGTACATTGCTTCAAACTCAAAAGGCGATACATAACCCAGTGCACTGTGTACACGCTTTTTATTGAACCAATCTACCCAGTTTAGTGTCGCAAGTTGTACATCCGCTAAACCTTGCCAATCTGCTTTTAAATATTCAATCACCTCTGTTTTGTATAAGCCATTCACCGTTTCAGCCAGAGCATTATCGTATGAATCACCAGTTGTACCGACTGATGCTCGTAAATTTGCAGCTTCTAAACGATTGGTATAGCGAATAGAAAGATATTGAACACCTCTATCGGAATGATGAATCACATTCTTTGGCATGCCTCGATCGTGCAATGCTTGCTCCAATGCATCGAGCACCATATCTGTATTCATCCGTGTAGATACTTTCCATCCAACAATTGCTCGTGAGAACACATCAATAACAAATGCGGTATATACCCAGCCTGAATGAGTTTGAATATAGGTAAAGTCACCCACCCATAGTTGGTCAGGATGATCAGCAGTAAAATTACGTTTCACTAAATCATCTGCTCTTTTTTGATCATCTCGGCTACGGGTGGTTTGTTTATTCTTACCACGCCAAACACCTTGTATACCTAGCTTCTGCATCAATCGAGCAACTGTACAACGTGCGATAACATAACCTTCACGTTTCAATTGTTGCCAGACCTTACGCACACCATATCGACCTGAACTTTCCTTCCAAATTCGTTTGATTTGCTCAGCATGATGCTCATCATGTAGATCTCGTTTCGCTCGATGTTCTGGATTGTCAGCGAGATCTAAAGTTCGGTAATAGGTTGAAGCTGCAATCGGTAAAATTCTACAAATCGCTTCAACACCATATCGATCTTTATTGTTATGGATAAAATCCACCATTATTTGTGTGGGCGGTCGAGCTCCGCCTGGGCGAAAAAAGCGGCTGCTTTACGTAGAATTTCATTGGCACGCTTTAATTCTTTAATTTCACGTTCCATTTGCTTCATTTTTTCTTGATCAGATATCTGTTGTACTTTAATAGGATTTTGCTGATCTAAATGCTTTTGATGCCAGGCACGAAGTGTTTCAGGAGTACAACCAATCTTAGGCGCAATTGCTGTGATTGCAGCCCAAGTAGAAGGATAATCTTTTTCAGATTCAATCAATAATTGAACCGCTCTTTCTCTGATTTCAGGGGTATATTTTAATTTTGTTGTCATCGGGATAGTCTCTCAGAATATTGACTCTCCGACAAACCCGGTACGGTTCACATCTTAATCTGACTAAGCCATCACCTGAGCTTTGTATAAATCATCTTCGTGCTGTCTGAGTAATTCTATAAAAGCAGGAATAGTGTCTGGTTCCAGGAGATAAGGATTAAATCCATCATGATGATTCTTGATAAAGAACTCAATGAGATCATTATGGACATTGGCATACTTCATGTGCCAACTGGAGAAAAGATATGAGTCGATTATTTCATAAGAGAGAATTTCACAGTTCTTATGGCGTGGATCTTTGACTATTCGATTGTAGAAAAGGTCTTTTACATCTTCTTCAGTACCTTCCAGACACTGGACAAAATAATTATTACCAAAATAGAGTGCGCCATAAATTTTGTGTAACTCATTAAATTCTAAGGCTTCTGTTAAAATATTATAAAGTTCAGAAGTAGAGTATCTCTCATCTTTGAACTTACTTACATATAAAAGCCTTACATCATTCATAATAAAAATTTCCTCCTGCTTAAAAAAGATCCATACGAAAATATAAAAATTTGAACGAATGGTCAATAAAAATGTAATGACAAGGTAATTTAATGGTCAAATTACATACTTCTTATTATTACTGTTTTTATATAGCTATTTGATCTTTTAAATCAGGATTCATGACAAGGTTCTCTTTTCGTAAAGAACCTTGTGTTATTGAATTACAGGTCAGTTTATTTTTCTTGCTTTTCTATATGTACTGTTGCTGTTCGCCCTGCAACGAAGGCAAGTTCATTCTTTGGTAACTCATCCAGAATAATCTTAACAGGGACACGTTGGGCTAAACGCACCCAGCTAAAAGTTGGATTCACATTCGCTAAAAGTCCTGAAGCAGCAGTACGCTCACGATCTTCAATCCCCGAGGCAATACCTTGCACATGGCCCTTAAGTTTTAGCGAATCACCCATCAGCTGAATTGTAGCTGGTGCTCCCACGTAAATTTTATCCAGTTTGGTTTCTTCAAAATAACCCACTACATAGAGCTGCTTGCGATCTAGTAATGCGGCAACTGCTTGGCCAACTTTGACATAGTTCCCTTCTTTTAATTCAAAATTTGATAATGTCCCATTTGCCGGGGCAACAACTTCTGAACGATGTAAATTAAGTTGCGCGAGATTGAGGTTATTCTCGGCGACTTGTATTAATGCTTTTTGCTGTTCGATATTCGCTTTGGCCTGTTCGATTGCAGCTAAAGACTGATCATGCTCGGCATGTGATTCATCTCGTGCAGCAAAAATTTGATCCTGTTCCTGTTTTGAAATAGCACCATCCATTAAGCTTGAATAACGACTTGCATTCTTGTCTGCCAGATGAATATTTGCTTGGGATTTCACGACATTGGCTTTAGCATTCACCAGTTCAGCCTCAGCTTGCGCTAGACTTGCTTTTGCTTTCGCAAGATCCGCACGAGCTTCTTGAACATCCAGTTCTTGACGTTTAACATCAATTTTAAATAAAGGCTGCCCTTTCTTGATGGTCTGGTTATCCTGCACCAGGACTTCTGTGACCAGGCCTGAAATATCTGATGACACCTGAATTACATCACCACGTACACGCCCGTCCCTCGTCCATGGCTCAGAATTATAATAATTCCAGATATGTCGAATCACTAAAATGGCGAGAACAGCCACTACCGTCAAAAGTACAGGTCGCAAATATTTGCGTAAATTGACAGATGTCATATACGGTTTTCCTCAATCATTTTAATATCAGACTTCATAGTAATAAGCCTGCCCAATGGACGGCGCCCAGCAAAAGTACGTAAGTGCATAAATAGAAAATATTCGGCATGATGATCCAGTCATTTGCGACTAGTCTGTCTAGCCACTTCATCAAGATTCTGAGCAGTACATAGGCAATCACAGCTTGAATCAATAAAATCGGCACATACACACCATAGATATTCAGCTCTCCCATGTATTAATCTCCTGCGCCTGCATATCTTGGCGGTGTCTTGATATGACATAAGCTGCTACGAATATTGTTGAGTGAAATATGCAGCCGTTCTACAACATCTGTATGTTCCTGCATAATGAGATCTGCTTCCAAAGCCTGTATTTTGTTAATTAACTGTGTGAAGGCAGCATCATAATTTTGTCCAATTTCTTTGGCACGAAAATATTCATCCAGCTGTATTTGAAGATCTTCGAGTTGCCGGGTCAAAAGCTGCTGTTCAGGTAACTTGAGTATGAGTTCCTGTAACCGTGCCAGATCCACGACGGCGCTGGATTCAATGAGTGCCTGATTGATTTTATTTTTCAGATCTTCAGATTCTACTGCTTTAGTATTCAATACCCCGATGCGGTCCATCATCGTACGTAAATGAATACGGAACCGTACCCCATAAGGAATATACAGTGCCTGACGAATGGCTCGGTTATGAATGGCCAAAATGCGCTGTACGGTTATATCTGGCGACATTGCACGGATCATATGGATAATAAATACAGCGATGATTGGCCCAATCACTGTACCAATCGCTGCATCGAAGAAAGAAATTTGATCCAGGGTATAACGGTTATGAAAATTCAGCCCCATGATCGTACCCATCAACAAAGGCAAACCAATTCCAACCAAGGGTGGATGCAAAAAAAGCATCAGGCAATATATGCAGAATGGTGCAAGTACAAGTGCTAACTGCCAGAACTCTATAATATTTGGAAAAATTCCATAGGCATATATGAAGATCACGATCGAAGCATATAAGCTACTACGAATAAACAGCTTTAATGCAGGCACCGGATTATCCAGCGCCGTTAATATACATGCACTAATTGCAGCCATTTCAGCCAGCATAAATCCATCTTTCCAGCCGCTTAAGATCCAAAAGGCAGTAGCAATAAAAACAGTGAGGCATGCAGAAACCCCGCCCCGCACTGCTACGCCATGATCACGATGCAGAGTTGGATAGTTTGTAGTAAGTGGAACAATCATTTCAGGCAGTGAAGTATCCCCTTGTTGGATTCGCTGCCAGATCAACTTAATTGCATGGATATTCTGAATGAAATGACGGATATCCATTTTCAAGCTTTTCAATATTACAATTTGATCATCTTTTGAATGTTCAAAAATTTTCAGGAAATCTTTTTCAAAATCAGTGGGAAGTTGATTCAGTTCAGACTCTTTTAATGTATGTTCATCAGTTAGATATTTATTAATTTTGGAATGTAAATCTGCTAATGGCTGGCGATATCCTGTATCAATGAAGTCTAACTGTTGCATGCGTTCTGACATTGCCACCAAATTACTCACCAGCATTGTGATCTGGTTCAGCATTTCCTGCAGTGGTTTGGTCATTCCCTGTAGAGCCGACTTTTCATAGCTTAAATGCACAGCCATGACATGAATATCTGCAATATCTGCAGCTAATTGGCTTAAAGCTTTTGTATAGTTCTGGTCTTGACGTGGTTCTAATAGAATTTTATTAAAAATCTGCTGAGTATCCACTAAGGTTTTACTGACACGACTTTTCACTGCGGGGCCAATATGCATTGGAAATATCGTCGTTGTCACAATCGCACTGCAAACGACGCCAATTGTAATTTCCAGAAAGCGTCCTACTGCCATATCAAATAATGAAGCAGTATCAATAAAGTAAATTATATTGAAGCAGATAATGACAGTCGTATATCCAGCCAGCATCAGTATATAACTGCGCGGTGTACGATCAAGCAAAGAGAAATATAAGCAGAGGCCAACCCAGCAGGATAAAAACAGCGTAAACAACCACGGTGTATTGATTAGCCAAGGAGTAACTGCAACTGCCACAATTGCGCCTAGTAAAGTGCCTAGTACACGATAGATACTTTTTGAAGCGGTCATTCCCGTATAAGGATTGGCAATAACGAAAACTGTGCCAATTGCCCAAATCGGGTAAGCAAGATCTAGACTCAGAGCAACATAGAGCGCCAAAATACCAGCCACAAACGTTTTAGTCGCAAAAATCCAGTCCATTTTATTTGGACGAAATGCGAGTAAAGATTTTATAAGCAGCATGGTTTCTCTCTAAGAGCTTATTTTATTTTCTAAAGCAAATAACCTGCCCACCAAGCCCAAAGAACTCAGTGACAAAATTTTTACTTGTTGAAAGTCTATATAAAATTAGAATATTCAGCTGATTAAACTGAAACTGTCTGATGCAAATATAAAAAGCAAAAGAGAACACCTTGATTAATTATTCATCATTGGATATTTGCGTAATTAATTTTTTCAAATAAACGCTTTATTGTCAATAAAAATATCTCTATATGAGAATAAGTATGATTTTTTATTATTGCATAGGCCGTTATGCTGAATATTTGTCTCTTTTCTTCCTATATCCTCATGATTCGAGAATTTTAGGTAAATAGTTGCCTCTACTACCCTCTTTTAAGCTAAAGTGAGTCATAACCTTTTTCAATGGTCAGCACTTCAGGTTTTTTATGGCGCAAGCAAGTTTTGGAAAAATTCTTACTGTTCTCGATCTATTTTCGTTATCACGTTCAGTGATTAATGTAGATATCATCAGTGAAGAATTAAACCTCTCCAAACCCACCAGTTATCGCTATTTAAAAGAATTAGTATCGGTTGAACTTTTACAGCGAATCAGTGGCACATCCGGTGATTATACGCTGGGTTCAAAAATTGCTGTTCTGGATTATATTTCAAGAAAAACTGATCCTTTGGTTCAGATCAGCATTCCCTTTATGCAGGAAATCGTCGAACGGACTGAATTCTCTTGTATATTGACTCATCTTAATTATGATTCTTGTATCGACTTACATGACGAAGTCTTTAAAAATGCACATCTGCTTTCATTTGGACGCGGTTGTCCACGTCCTGTCTATGTAGGCTCATCGTCAAAAGTCATCATGGCACATTTACCGAAGCAAGCTTTGCTTGATTATTATCAACGTTATGCAGATGCATTTGAAGAAGTGGGATTTGTGCAGAATGAAACCGCTTTTCTGGAACAAATGAAAAAGATTAAAAAACAGGGTTATTATTATTCTAGTGGTGAACTTGATCCTCAAGTTGCAGGTTTGTCTGTACCAGTTAAATTCTCTCTTAAAGAACCACCTTTAGCGCTTACTTTATTAGCTTCAAAAAATAGATTTGATTTCGTAAATTTGGAAAAATTAGTACAAATTCTTCAGGAGAAAGCACAGATTATTGAAAATAAGTTCCTTTACCATCCTGCAAGCACAAGTGACATTCGTAATAATTTAACCAAATAAAATTTAAATTATGTTTGAAAAACTATTCATATTCTCATAATATGATTCTTAGTCTTTAAGTCATAGCATTCTTAACTGAATTAAATGGCGAGAAGATTCCTCAGAGGTAAAAAAGCCTATTTCGAATGAGATAGGCTTTTTTATTTTAATTTTGGATTTATAACAATAATGCGGATACATTTAAGGAAAGTTAAGAATTTTACAATTGCGATGTGTAGATAAAATCTAAAGTTAGAAATTTGAAATCGTATAAATTCATCCATTTTATGCTTTTAATTTTAGCTCTGCTTTAGAATCCTTCTTGATCAAAAACGAGATAACTAAGAAGTCCATCAAGCTTCCTATAATTGAATCATAAAATCTTTATAGCTTAAGAATATTATCCCAGTACGGCGGATCTCCAATTTCTTTTAAAATGAAATCAAGCACAGTTCTGACTTTTTGCGAACGAATTCTGTTTTCGGGAGAAACCAGATGAATCCCTATAGAATAAGGCTCCACTGTACTGATCCAGTCAGGAAGAAGTTGAACCAGTTTATGGGTTTTGAAATAGTCTTCCGTAAAAATCCAGGTTGGAAATAATACAATCCCCCGTCCTTCCAATGCCGCATCTACCAGGACTTCTGCATTGTTGCTTCTTAAAGGTCCTTGTGACTCAATTAAAACCGGAGTGTCATGTTCTTGCTGACGGAAATACCAGCGTTGGCTTCCGGAAACGCCCTTATACACCAAACATTGATGATTCTGAATCTCGTGTGGAGAATGTGGAGTTCCATATTTTTCAAGATATGCAGGACTCGCACACAGCACATACTGTTGATCACAGACCTTGCGTGTAATTAATGCTGAATCCTGTAATGAGCCAATCCTTATCGCAATGTCTACGCCTTCTTGTACAGGATCGATAAAAGTATCCGTCAAGATTAGCTCGACCGAAAGATCTGGAAAGCTATCATGCAATTTATTCACTATACGCGATATATGTAGCCTTCCCAGCGCAACCGCCGTATTGATGCGAATTAATCCTCTGATCGCATTTTTACCAGAAATTTCTTCATTGGCCAGATCTAACGTATCCAGCACTTCCTTAATTTGCACAAAGTACTTTTCCCCTATATCAGTCAGCCGGACAGAGCGTGTATTACGATAAAAAAGTTGCTGTCCAATTTCCTGTTCAAGTTTGGAAATAAAACGAGATACTGAGGAAGATGGAACCTGAAAATGCTTTGCTGTGGCTGAAAAACTGCCTGTGGTTGCTACCATCACAAAATAGCGTAATGCATTGAGTTGCATACTTGATCTATCCCTGAATTTAATTCAATCATTTTATTATTGTCATAATAGCAATTATGTTTTGAAAAATTGCGGAATTGTAGCTTTTAAATAAGAGAATATAATTCGTTACTTTCTTCCTTTGGAAAGCATATATGAAACAGTTGTGGATTTTCCCATTAGTCGTTCTTGCAGGTATGGGGTTATCTGTTGAAGCGGGTTTACTGGGTCCACTCGGGGAAGAAATTGGGCATTTCTGGGCGACCTTGGGAATTTTCGCGATCGGATCACTGCTCTTAACCTTGGGGTTGATCTTCAGCCGTCCAAAGCTTTCTCTCATGTTCAAGCAGCCACGGTGGCAACTGACTGGCGGTATATTAGGCCCTATATATGTAGTGGCTTTAACTGTAGCGACACCTCATATTGGCGTTGGCCTGACCATGGTGGGCATCCTATTTGGCCAGGTTGCAACCAGTCTTATTATTGATCACTGGGGTTTGTTAGGTAGCCATAAACGGGCTGTAGACAAATATCGTATTGGCGCGCTGGTAGCTATTTTAGCTGCATTATGGCTTATTCAATAAGGAAGCTTCTCCATGATTTATATAATGTTATTAGTCGTTATTTTTGGCGGAGCAGTTTTATGTGCTCAATCTTCAATTAATGGTCGTTTGGGTGCTAAAGTAGGTGTATTAGAAAGTTCTTGGCTGACATTTGTCTTAGGTGCTCTAGTCAGTTTTCTAATCGCTTTCTTTCTTGAACCCAACCATGCATTGAATTTATTCACCGCACCAAGATGGCAATTAACAGGTGCATTTTTTGGCGTGGCCTATATGCTTACGATTGTATTTGCTATGCCTAGACTGGGCGCTGCTGCCACCACTGTCGCCGTCATTAGTGGCCAGTTATTAATGAGTCTGCTCATCGATCATTTTGGATGGTTGAATAATCCGGTGATTCATTTAGATGGATCCAGACTAGCAGCAATTGCCCTATTAGCTGTTGCACTATTTTTTATCTATAAAAGTAATATTGCAGCCAAAGCACAAGCTGAAAATTAAGATACTGTGAAAGGAAAGAGATTTTAGGTTTTAAAATCTCTTTTTTTATGGGTCATAAAGTTATGAGGCAACACCTTAAAAATAGTCAAAATAAAAATGTCGATAAAAGCAGCTGATATCTTTTGCTTTATGCCATTGTGAGGAATCTAAGGGTAATATTAGGCATAGTTCATAGGTCATTTCACTTAAGCATGCATAATCAATTTTCAGGCAATAAACAAATTCGTGTAGTCTCAAACTTTTCAGAACTCGTTAATTCGGATTTTAAGGGTGCGATGAATGCGATTTGCTGGTCTAGAAATTTAGCGGGTGATTTTGCCGAGATCGTGAATAAGCTTCATTTACAGGAAAATATGACTGAAGTTTCAATTGATGATCTTATGAAACTCCAGCTGTCAGAAAGCGGTCATCTGGCAAGAAAGATTATCTTAGAAGATATACAGCTACTGACTGACTACGGCGCTTCCCCTTCACTCAATCTGCTCAAATGCTATGAACGGGATAATGAGCTCGATTTCATTACTACAGATGTCTATTCGTTCCATGTCGATCGCTCTCCGATTGAAACAGATACTTTCTTATGTACCTATCATGGTGCTGCAAGCGATATCTTGCCTAATGATCAGGTGGAACAAAAGATTCTGAT
Organism: Acinetobacter sp. NIOH-H-8; assembly: GCF_046635365.1. NCBI lineage: Bacteria > Pseudomonadati > Pseudomonadota > Gammaproteobacteria > Moraxellales > Moraxellaceae > Acinetobacter > Acinetobacter sp. NIOH-H-8. The sequence goes on along the minus strand of NZ_JBHDVN010000002.1, from coordinate 175,329 downwards.
TTCAGAAATCAGGGCAAAGCTGAAAGAATTATATGATGGCCCAGAAGCCAGATTTGAAGGTTTTCTGGAAGAGTATTTCTTTGATCTGCATTATCAACCTAAGCCTAATGCAAAACCTGTAAATTTAGGTCAGGGACATCTTTGGCGATTGGCAGTCGATCATCCAGCCCAAAGAGCCCTACCTTGTGTACATCGGGCTCCGGTTGAAAATGAGGGTGAATATCGATTGCTTTTGATTTGTTAAATTCGATACAAATCTTAAAAATGAGAAAATCCACATTATCTTATTGTCGTTTTTCTCAATTTCATTCACGCAAATTCTAACTGTCCAACAGAGTGGTAAACACGATTAAAATATGCCAAGCTCTGGTCTTGTTCGCTCCGTTGAATCGCAACCACTTGACACATAAAGATACTATGTGTCCCCACTTGTTGGATATTCTCGATTTCACAGTCAAAACTCACTAATGCATCATCTAATACAGGTGAACCTGTTTTTAGCGTTGCCCAAGAACCTAATTGAAATCTTCGTTCAGAACTGAATTTGCTGGATGCGAATGCATTAGAAATCTGTTCGTGCTGTGGACCTAAGACGTTCACTGACAAAATTTTGTTCTCAATAAAATGCACATGTGAACGAGATGACTGATTCATACAGACCAGCAATGTCGGTGGTGTATCAGTCACGCTGCATACTGCAGATGCTGTAAAACCAGGCATTCCTGTCTCACCCGAGGTTGTAATGACATTCACTGCTGTGGTGAGTAAGGACATGGCATTTCTAAAGTCAGTCGCTTCAATCATCTCTTAAATCCCTAATTGACTATCGCTTTGATGAAGAGCGGTAAAAGTACATGTATTCCTTATACTGCTCTTAAGACAAATGAATACTCAAGTGGTCAGTTCTTGACGAACAATAGCTGCGCCTGCACTCAAAGCATTCAGTTTGCCTTGTGCTACCTGTCGCGATAAAGGTGCCATACCACAGTTGGTTGAAGGATACAGCTTGTCAGTATCCACGAACTGAAGCGCCTTTCGTAAAGTATCTGCAACCTGTTCTGGTGTTTCAATTTGATTGGTTGCGACATCTATGGCGCCGACCATGACTTTTTTGCCACGAATCAATTCAATCAGATCCATTGGTACATGAGAGTTTTGGCATTCAAGTGAAACAATGTCGATCTTAGACTTTTGCAGTTTCGGAAAAATTGCTTCGTATTGGCGCCACTCTGAACCTAGAGTCTTTTTCCAGTCCGTATTGGCTTTGATACCGTAACCATAGCAGATGTGTACTGCTGTTTCACATTTCAGACCTTCAAGCGCTCGTTCTAATGTGGCAATGCCCCAGTCATTTACTTCATCAAAAAATACATTAAATGCAGGCTCATCAAACTGGATGATATCTACACCTGCTGCTTCGAGTTCAAGTGCTTCCTGATTCAGGATTTTTGCAAATTCCCAAGCCAGTTTTTCACGACTCTTATAATGAGCATCATAAAGCGTATCGATCATGGTCATTGGACCAGGCAATGCCCATTTGATTGGCTGCTTAGTTTGACTACGCAAGAACTTTGCATCATCTACAAATACAGGTTTCTTGCGAGCGACAGCACCCACGACAGATGGCACACTCGCATCATAGCGATTTCGAATACGCACCGTCTCACGCTTTTCGAAATCCACACCTTCCAGATGTTCAATAAAGGTGGTCACGAAGTGCTGACGGGTTTGTTCGCCATCACTGACGATATCAATGCCTGCCTGTAGTTGCTCATGTAGGGACAAGCTCAAAGCAACTCGCTTGGCTTCAAGGAGCTGCTCGCCTTCCAGTTTCCAGGGTGACCAAAGTTGCTCAGGTTCGGCAAGCCAAGACGGTTTCGGCAAGCTGCCAGCTGTAGATGTTGGGAGTAAAATGCTCATGTCTAATCTTCTATCTCTATATTCGTTAATTTATTTCTTCATTCAGGCAGTATGCTCTTGATGAGCATTATCTACAGTAAAATTTGCGGCCCACTTTTCAAGAATGTCTTTATACGGCTTAATAAAATTTTCTTCTGTCCATTTGCCCTGCTTAACTGCTAATTGACTACGCTCCACACGGTCGTAAACGATTTGTGTCAACGAATAATCCTGATAATTCAGGCTTGGTTGATAGATCAAACCTGCAGGCGAATTGGTGTTGTAAATTTCAGGACGATAAATTTTCTGGAAACTTTCCATGGTACTGATCGCACTGATAAGTTCGAAGTCCGTGTAATCACGCAATAAGTCACCGGCAAAATAGAATGCCAACGGTGCATTACCATGTTCAGGTTTGAAATAGCGAACGCTTAAGCCCATCTTTCTGAAGTATGCATCTGTACGTGAATAATCATCATTTTTATATTCCACACCGAGTACAGGATGCACATGTGCAGTACGGTAATAGGTTTTCGTGGTAGATACACTCAGGCAAATCACCGGCTGTTTCTTAAACTCGGCTTTAAACACATCTGAATGAATTAAATGCTGATAAAGTTTGCCGTGCAAATCACCAAAGTCGTCAAGCTTTGCATCAGTTTTATCGCTGATGGATGGCAATACAACGCTAAAGTCATAATCACGTACATAAGATGAAAAGCTATTGCCAATCATGCCTTCAATGCGCTCATTGGTTTTATGATCAATGACGGTACTTTTCAGCATCTCGATAAAAGGGAAAGTTTGACCATGGCCTTCGACATCAAGTTCCGCAGAGATAATGTCAATTTCAAGGGAATAACGGTCGCCTTTAGGATTATCACTTGTCGCTAATGAATTAAAACGCTGATTAATCATGGCCAGAGTTCTGCGCAGATTTTCCTGTCGACTTTCACCACGTGCCAGATTGGCAAAGTTTGTGGTTAAACGTGTGTTGTCTGCTGGTTGATAATTTTCATCGAAACGGATGCGCTTGATTGAGCATGTAAATTGATTACCCATGGAGATTCACTATCCTAATTTTTAAATAAAGCCAAATTTCTGTATAACTTCATTTAAACGTGAATCTAGAGATGAGTAAAACGATATAAATTCAGTAAAAGATGAGAGAAATTCACTATAGATGAATTAATTGTATGAATACTTACTCAAAATTAAATAGAACAAAATACAGTTTCTCATTCAAAAATAAATATAGATCGCCTTTTATAAAAATGAGCTATCAATTTAATTTTAAAGGTAAAAATTATTGATGTATCTTTCAATTGGCTCTTGCTGTAGCACCTAGTTTGCATCTTTTATTTTAATAACACACAACTTCTTCGTATAAGAAGAACCTACATCAATATAGTGGCAATTATCAATTTGAGTATGGTTTTTTACAATCGTATGACCCAGATAGATCTCATCGATATTTTTAACGGTTCCATAGCGATAAGAATGATTGCGAATTCTCCCTCTACCCCAAAGAGCATTGGTATATGCTGAAGTTAAGCCTGGAATTCTATTTTCACCTTTTGCAATTTTCTTTTTAAATACATTCCAGTCATTAAGCGCAATATCTGCGTGTAAAATGCCAATCTTTTTATACTCGAGGTTTAGTTCAATGGCCAAAGGAAGTGCAGAAAAAATTTCACTGAGTTCATCCTGTTTTTCGGTTGATAAAAGATAGAACCACTCACCACCATTCTGCGCATGCATATCTTGAATCCATGCATCGTCACGGCCCTTGATACACATTTCCTCATGATTGCCGCGAACACAATAAAACCAGGGCTGACTTAGCAATGAAACGCATTCCAGGTTTTCATTACCACGATCGACCAGATCTCCGGTACAAATCAGTAGATCTTTCTCAAAATTAAAATGAACTTTCTCTAATTCTTGCATGAGCAAGCTATAACAACCATGCAGATCCCCAACCACATATATGGCAGAGAAATCAGATCCATCAATTACCTTAGTTAAAGTGTTCATAAGTATCTTCTATAACATGGAACCCTGTCTGCCAAACCTGAAGCAAAAGATGATTCTTAAATCATATCTTTTAATTTTAATGCTGTTTAAAACCTTAAAGATGATTTTTTAACATTATTTATCTACTACAATTAAATTATTTTTAGTCATAAAGCCCTTTGTAAAATATAGGAAAGTTCACATAATGTTAACTTTTGTATAAATATATTATTTTTTTTTAAGTTTAAGCTTACATCGATTGGAGCAAATACTCTATATTCTGTTTCCTCAATTTTTGACATTATGTTTCACATAAAGAGTCAGCAAGGAAAGCTGATAATAATCGCATTACAATGATAATAAAGTCGAAAGACAGCGAACTTACTGGGATGGTAAGTGATAAAAGTAGAGACTACAGCCGCTAAGCCTTATAGTTTTGGGAGAGACTATAAGGCTTTTATTTTATTAGCATCTACTTATTTATTGATTCGGTGATACTCGCCAAATCACGTTCCCTACATCATCAGCAACTAATATTGCGCCTTGAGCATCTGTAGCTACACCCACAGGCCGACCAAATGCATCTCCATTTTTGCTTAAAAATCCGGTCAGAACCTCTTGAGGCTGACCAGAAGGCTGACCATTTTGAAATGGCACAAAAATAACTTTATAACCACTATGAGGTTTCCTATTCCAGGAACCATGCTGGCCAATGAGTGCACCATCACGATATTGGGATATTAAATTAGCCTTATAAAATGTCAGACCCAGTGATGCAGTATGATTTCCCAAGGCATAATCTGGCTTAATTGCTTTCGCGACCAGTTCAGGCTTTTGCGGTTTTACCCGGGTATCCACATGCTGGCCATAATAACTATAAGGCCAGCCATAAAAAGCGCCATCTTTTACTGAGGTCACATAATCAGGAACCAGATCATTGCCCAGCTCATCACGCTCATTCACTACAGTCCATAAGGCTCCACTCTGAGGCTGCCAGTCCATGCCATTGGGATTACGCAGGCCTGTAGCAAACGGCCGGGCTTGACCTGTAGAAAGGTCCAATTCCATGATCAGGGCGCGTCCTTCTTCCTGAGCTATGCCATTTTCAGCCACATTACTATTGGAGCCTACCGTAATGTAGAGCTTCGTGCCTGCAGGATTGGCAATAACATTTTTCGTCCAGTGATGATTTAAAGGGCCTGCAGGCAAGTCTAATACATTAGTTCCTTTTTCTTTGATCTGGGTCATACCTGGCTGATAAGAGAATCGCACTAAAGCATCTGTATTTGCGACATAAAGCATATTACCCACTAAGGTCATTCCAAACGGCGAGTTTAAATTTTGCAGAAATACTGTTTTCTGGTCAGCAATGCCGTCTTGATTACTGTCACGCAACAGGCTAATACGGTTGGCGCTCGGATAGGATGATCCTGCTCTTCTCATCACCATTTTCATGATTTTGCCTTTAATGCCTTTACTATCTTCGGGCTTAGGCGGAGCATCGGTTTCAGCCACCAGTACATCTCCATTCGGCAATACATATAACCAGCGCGGGTGTTGAAGGCCTTGTGCGAATGCTTGCACTTTTAAACTTGGTGCTGGCGTCGGCATGACACCTTCAGGCCAACCTTTTGCAGGGGCAATGTTGACGACCGGAAACAGTCTTGATTTTGGTTCAGGTAAAGACGGCTGAGCGCCATAACTATCTGTTACAGGTGTTTTGGATGAAACTGTACAGCCGGTAAATGCCAATATGATTACGGTACTTAAGGCTGATAGGAGAAATTGAGCCGCCATGGTATTTCCTTGCTTTTTGTTTTTATCTCTCCCATTTTAAAAGGTGGTTGAAATCGTAATGATATAGTTCTTGTAGTTTCTGGTTGTGGATTGATTGCCGTAAATATACTAGTGACGCAAGTTGCCTAAAGTATAGAACGCTGTCTAATTTTTTTACTTATATTCACTCCAACCTTCTTAAATAAATGGCCATGCAATACTTAATAAAAGTAAAACTCCTAATACAGCACAACTGATTTGCCAGAAACGTAAAGGATCACGTTCAATGATGGTAGGGGCTTTGGATTTTAATAATTCCTTGGATGGGTGTTCCAGATCATGGATCAATTCAGTCAATGCCTCATAACGATACATTGGCTCGATACTCAGAGCCTTTTTTAGAATCTGGTCTAACCAAAGTGGTAAATCTGGCCGATATTTTTGAATGGAATGATATTGAACTTTCTTTAGCTGCTTCAGCGTATTACAACGAGCCAAATCTGTACCATAAGGAAGCTGTTTAGTCAGTAAATAATAAACCATTGCCGCCAAAGAAAATTGATCAGACTGCACGGATGGTGAATGTTCAATGAAATATTCAGGTGCCATAAATGCCAAGGTACCAAGTGGCCGATTCACATGTTTAGGATTAATTTCGACTAAACCTCGTACAGCAGTTGAACCATAATCAATCAGTTTGACTTTAAGTGTATTATCAACGTTTAAGACCATAACATTTTCAGGACGTACATCTTGATGCAACATTTCCAGTCGGTGCATTGCATTTAAGGCCAATGCTGTTTGCTGCAAAATAGGGAGAATATCTTCCATCTGCAAAGGCTTTTTCTGTTGATGCAGCCAGCGATCTAAGGTTTCTCCCTGCAAATATTCATAACTCTGGAATAAATATTTTTTCTCTGATTGATGCGTATAACATTGCAGCAGATTTTCGTGCTTAAGACGCTTTGAAACCCAGTCTTCAAGTTGAAACTGTTCAACAGCCTGTTCATCTTGTTGTAAATCTACTGCCAGAGTTTTAATCACTAGCGGTTGCCGATCATGATCGTGTGCCAAATACAGGCAACTGCGGTGATTTTGGTGCAGGATTTTGTCAATGGCATAGCCTTCAAATGCTTCACCTTTGCTGAGCTGGGGTGGAAAGACATAATCCTGGTGCATATAAAACTGATCTGGTTCAGGCAACTGCTCAATACGGAGCACTTGAAGACTTAAATTATCATCACTGCCCTGTTTTAAAGCCTGTTCAACCAGGAATTTGGCAAGCTGATTTAAGTGATCTGCTGCTAAGGTGAAATCTAATAATTGTTGGTCTGTAACAAACTCATAAACCCCATCAGTCATGAGTAGAAAGACATCTTTTTCTTTTAGTTCAAGGCTTTGATAATCAATTTCAATACGATAATCCACCCCTAAGGCACGACTGAGATAATGTTCTGTCGAAGACAGACAGACGCGATGATCATGGGTTAATAATTCAATTTCACCATCTCGGATTCGATAAATACGACTATCACCGACGTGAAAAATATGCGCCTGATGCTGCTTTAAAATAAGTGCGGATAAGGTACAGACATAGCCTCGATCTTTATCGAAACGTCCCTGACTTTGTTGAGTTTGTGCATATAACCATGAATTAGTGGCACGAATCACCCGTGCTGCTGAAGTCTGAGTGCTCCAGGCATCCGAAGTCGAATAATAATCAGAGAGAAAACTGCTAACGGCTGTTTCTGCGGCAATGTGACTGACATTGCTACTGCCGATCCCGTCGGCAATCGCACAGCCTATACCTTTTTGCTTCAGTACATGACCTTCTGGCAAATAGATGCCATAAAAATCCTGATTCTGATCTTTAATACCAGCCGTAGAATACTGTCCAATAGCGACTTTTAATGTTTTTTTCATATTGAAAACTCAAAAAGGGATCATATTGATCCCTTTAAAAATGATTCATTATTAGAATTCTTTTTTCGCGCCAGTACGTACATGTGTGGTGTAAAGTGCCAGACCTGTTAAGGCTAAACCCCCTACCAGATTACCTAAAGCAACCGGTAATTCATTCCACAGGAAATAATCTGCAATCGAGAAGTCACCACCCATCATCATGGCAAATGGGAACAGGAACATGTTTACCACTGAATGTTCAAAGCCCATGGCAAAGAACAGCATCACTGGCATCCACATTGCGATGAACTTGCCACTCACTGTAGTTGACATCATCGCACCAATCACCCCTAAAGACACCATCCAGTTACACAGCATGCCGCGAATAAAAATAGTTATCCAACCTGAGAAACCATAAGCCGCATAACCTAAGGTACGGTCTTCACCAATATGAGAAATCTTTTCACCGACTGGATTCGGATCAGTCGCAAAGCCCATGGTATAAACAGCAGCCATCAGTACTGCAACGACTAAACACCCAGTAAAGTTACCTAAAAATACCAGTCCCCAGTTTTTTAAAATGCGTGCCCAGGTTACGCCAGGACGTTTATCCAGCCATGCCAGCGGTGTTAATACAAATACCCCGGTTAGCAAGTCATAGCCCAATAAATACAACATGCAGAAGCCGACAGGAAACAGTAATGCGCCAATCAGTGGCACACCAGTTTGCACTGCAATCGTAATTGCAAATACGGCTGCCAAGGCCAAAATCGCACCTGCCATAAAGGCACGAATCAAAACATCACGGGTTGCCATATGAAGCTTGGATTCACCCGCATCTACTACTTTTTTTGCAAACTCCGCAGGAGCAAGATATGCCATGTTGTCGTCCTCTTTTTCAATATACGGACCTGTTTTTCGAAAAAAAGACGCCTAAGATCATTGAAGACCTTAGGCGCCGTTGCCTTGAATATTAGAACAGGTAATGGTGAATGGCGTCGTTGCCATGTATATCGAAATAGAAGCAAAAGCTATGCCACAAATAATTAACAATCACTTAAATATTCATTTTCTATTTAGCATGAACTCTAAAATGCTGTTGGCATGATATCTGCATTATGCGTTCTGCATACATTCATTTGAGAATAATTTGGAGAGGATTATGATTACCCATCGTCAACAAGTAACTGACATGATCATTTCAGCGAAAGTTTTAAAGTCAATTAAGTGGTCAGATGTTGCCAAAGAGATTGGTCTTTCTAAAGAATGGGTAACCGCTGCATGTTTAGGTCAGATGGCGTTTAATAAAGAGCAAGCAGAAAAGATTGGTCAGATTTTTGGCTTAAGTGATGAAGCCGTTGCATGGCTACAGATCGTGCCATATAAAGGTTCCCTGCCAACCAGCGTACCGACCGATCCTTTAATTTATCGTTGGTATGAAGTGGTGAATGTATATGGTTCTACCATTAAAGAACTGATTCATGAAGAATTTGGTGACGGTATTATGAGCGCGATTGATTTTAGTATGGATATTCAACGCGAAGAAAATCCGAATGGCGACCGTGTCAATGTCGTATTGTCTGGCAAGTTCTTGCCTTATAAAACTTATTGATCAATATCATTTATAAAAAGCCATCAATGTGATGGCTTTTTTTTATTTCATTTTTCTTTTTATATTTGAGCATTAATCTCATTCTCTACATGAAAAAAATTTAGCGAATATACTTTATAAATTTAAAAAATTAATATGAAGTCAATAATTTACATATTATTTTACTAAAATAAATCGTTTTTATTTTAAGCAAAATCTTAACCCCTTCTTCTTTTAATCTGCTTTAACTGCAAAGTATTCCTCTATCAATGAGTAATTTTTAATTTAAATTTCCTATTGTATTTAGATTGATTTAAAAATATCTAATCAATAACATTAGCGATAATTATTATCATTTACATTCATTAAAATGTTTTATACCAATCATCCAACTTTCAAGCTATCTTTGCTCAGTTTTGCCATATTGATGACACAGCAAAGTTTTGCAGAAAATAGTCAGCAACTTCCTACCATCACGATAGTCACTGATGCAGCACAAACAACAGAAAGCTCTGAACAGACTAAAAGCTATATTATTCAAAATTCTGCAACAGCTTCTAAACTAAATATTCCTCTTAAGGAAACGCCACAAACAGTGAATGTAGTGACGCGTCAACAATTAGATGACTTTGCACTGGATAATACCCGTGATGTACTCCGCAACTCACCGGGGATCATTGTAAGTAACCAGGAGACCGAACGAACTTCCTATCTATCACGTGGTTTTGAAATCTCAAACGTATTGGTAGACGGCGTTGGGATTCCGCTTGAAGGCTATAACTACAATAATGACAATCCAGACAGCTTTTTATTTGACCGTATAGAGATCGTTAAAGGTGCAAATGCCTTAAATAATGGTATTGGCGATCCGGGCGCTACCATTAATATGATTAGAAAACGCCCTACTCAGGAACTTCAGGCCGCGTTTAATACCAGTTATGGTTCATGGAATACCCAACGTTATGAAGCAGATGTTTCCTCTCCCCTGACACAGGATGGAAAAATCAGAGGCCGAGTATTTGGCTATCAGCAGACAGGTGATAGTTATCTGGATCACTATGAACTCGAAAAAAATGGCATTGGTGCCGTGGTTGAGGCTGACCTGACTGATTCGACCTTAATAACTGCTGGCTATACTGAAACCAATCACAAGCCGAATGGTGTCAATTGGGGTTCTAATCCACTGATCAATACTGAAGGCGAGCAGCTCAGTTACTCACGGAATTATAATTACAGTCCAAGCTGGGCGCACTGGGATAGCAATATTAAAAGTTACTTTGCCGAGCTTGAACAAAAACTGGGTGGCGACTGGACAGCCAAACTGACCTATGATGAAAAACGCACTCAACGCGATTCAAAGCTCTTGTTTCTGTCCGGCAAACCTGACGCAAATGGCACTTCAGGTATTTTCCTGTATCCAGGGATGTATATTGATGACAATAAAGAACAACAAGCCAGCCTGAGTTTCAGCGGTACCTATCCGCTTTGGGGACAACGCCATGAAGCCTCATTGGGCTATATTTGGGCTAAAAATCGTCTGGATGAATTGGGTTACGGAGGTAATTTTGCTCAGCCACTCACCACAGATTTAGCCAGTTTTAGCCCAGAAGAACCGAGCTGGGATCTATCGAAAACCAGTGGGGAAATGCATATCCGGCAGAAGAACCAGAGCCTTTATGCTGCAACCCGACTGCATCTGAATGATGATCTGAAACTGCTTTTAGGTGCGAACTACGTTCAGGCTGAAAGCAGTGGCAGTAGTTATGGAAAAGATACTGTTTATGATGAAGATAAAGTTTTACCCTATGCCGGTCTGACCTATAACTTTAGCCCTGAATATACAGGCTATCTGAGTTATACCTCGATCTTCCGTCCGCAAACCACCAAAGCAGATGATGGCAGCATTAACAAACCGATCGAAGGTGAAAGCTATGAAGTCGGAGTAAAAGGTTCTTGGCTAGATGACAAGCTTACCGCCACTATGGCCGTGTTCAGAACCGAGCAAAGTAATTATCCGCTTCGTGATTCTGATGGTATACCGACTTTACGCACAACTCAGGTCAGTGACCTGCGTTCCCAAGGCTACGAGTTTGGCCTCGCTGGACAGCTGACCGACCATTTAAACCTAAGCTTTGGTTATACCCAGTTTAGCCTGAAAGATCTGATCAATGGCGGCGATGCGCGTACTTTCAATCCAACGCAGTCGTTTAATCTGCTGACAACTTATCAGGTTCCGCAGATTCCAAAACTGAAACTGGGCCTCGGGGTGCAATGGCAGGATCAGACCTATCTGGATGTACCTGAAGCAACAACCAATGGGGTGACCACTCAAAAAGCCGGTGTGATCGAGCAGGATGCCTATGCGCTCGTGAACTTAATGGCCAGCTATGAACTGAATGAACATATGACCTTGCAAGCCAACGGCAACAATCTGACCAATGAAAAATATTTGTTCAATTTCCCGAATCAGCAAGGTTTTTATGGTGCACCAGCGAATTACAGCGTTGCTGTGAACTTTAAATATTGATTTTTAAGCTTAGCTTTGACGACATGTTCAGGGCTAAATCATCACTACATACACAAAAACAGGTAAAACAAATGAAAAAAATGATCGCTCTGACCCTCGGACTGTCTATGACACTTTCAACTCAGGCGCATATGCTTTGGCTGGAACGTGGTACAGATATGCAGACTCATGCTTTCTTTGGTGAATATAGTGAACAGCTTAAAGAAACGCATCAAGGTGCCCTGAAGTCTTTCAATCAGGCAAAGGCCATTCAGTCTAGAAAGACCTTTAGTCCTCAAATGCAACAGGATCATTTGCTCTATGCCACCCAAGGCCAGACAGATGTCCAACTCAGTCATGAATTGATCTATGGAGAATCATTGCTGAGCTATCATGCCAAATCCGGCAGACAAAACTTGAAAGCAGAGTCAGAACTGGATATTGTTCCGACCCAAATCAACAGCAATACATTCACGGTACTGTATCAGGGTAAACCTGCTGCTGATGTTGAAGTCACAGTCTTTTCCCCGCAATTCTGGCTAAAGAAATACACCACCAACAGCCAAGGCCAGATTACGATCGCCACGCCATGGAAAGGTCAATATGTTATTGAAGTCGGCAAAGAAGCAGACAAGGCAGGAAAATTGAATCAGCAGGCCTATAAAAAACAGTATCTGGTCACGACTTTAAGTTTTGTTCATTAAGTTTTTTAAATTTTCATCAGTATAGATTTATTCAAGGCCAAATATGATTTCTGTAATGCAGCCTCTCGCTATTCTCTATCGCTTAGGCATGAGCTTTGGGGTGGGCTACTTGTGCAGTTATTTGATCGCACTCGATCTGGCTTACTTTCTACAGGCTTTTCTGCCTAAAGCAGAATCTGTCTATTTTGCTGCATTTACTGCCCTCATTTTTTATGTCTGTTTTGTGATTGAAATCTTCTGTATCCAAAGTCTTAAAACACTTTCAGTCTATAGCCTGATTCCTCTCATTGTTTTATTTGTCATTTCCCGCTTCATAGGTTAAACCATGCATAAATCTGTCCGTCAATCTATGGCATGGCTACATTCATGGCTAGGTTTAAGTTTTGGCTGGCTCCTCTTCGCGATCTTTTTAACAGGTGCGGTTACCTATTATCGCCATGAAATTACAATGTGGATGCAGCCACAATTTGTCATGATGCAGGTGAACCAGGAAACAGCTTTAAAAACTGCTTATAGCTATTTACAGCAACATGCACCTGATGCACAGAACTGGTATATCGGGGTAGCAAATCATGATTTACCGGTTAATAAAATTTATTGGCAAACTGCAGAGGGTGCTTATCAACTTAAAACCTTGGATGCTATGACAGGTAAGGAATTAACGCTTTCGGCTACACAGGGCGGAGATTTTTTCTATAACTTTCATTTTCAGCTATATGGCGTACCTTATACCATTGGCCGTCTGATTGTCACCATTGCTGCATTCATCATGTTGATGACCCTGATTTCCGGAATCATTACCCATAAAAAAATTCTGACCGACTTCTTTACTCTGAGAGCTTTTAAAGGACAACGTTCCTATCTGGATTTTCATAATGTCAGTTCCGTCATTGCGCTACCGTTCTTTTTAACTATGACTTTTACTGGACTGGCTATTTTCTTTTATATTGTTTTGCCTTCTGGCATGAAGCAGCTATATCCAGAAAATCCATTTCAATATTTTGAAGAAATCCGAACCAAAAATGTGCTTGCTCCCTCTGCTGTGCCCATTAAAACGGAGATGTTACCGATTCAACATTTTATCACTACGGCGCAGCAGCACTGGGGAAAATCAGAATTTGACAATATTACCGTGAAGCAGCCGAATACCCAGCTGGCAAAGATTACCTTAACCGAATTGAAAGATCATTCTATTACCCGCAATCAGGCACAACTCGTATTAAATGCGACGACAGGCAAATTGCTTGAAAACACCCGTAATGACAGTGCAATTGCTACCCTGAATGCTGGAGTATATGGTTTGCATATGGCACGTTTTGCCGAACCTGTTTTACGTTTCGCCCTATTTTTCTCAGGCATATTAGGCTGTGCCATGATCGCTTCCGGATTATTGCTCTGGAGCCTGAAACGACAGATGCAGAAAAAATCGGATCGTTTTCACTTTGGATATTATCTGGTGAATCGTCTGAATATCACCATGATAATTGGTTTACCTATTGCCATGCTGGCTTATCTTTATGCAAACCGTTTGATTCACATTCCTGTGGGCACCACAAATTATGAAATCTATATCTTCTTTAGTATTTGGCTGAGTAGTTTTATCTTGGCCTGTTTAACGCCACAACAGCATTTATGGAAAACGCAGCTTAAAATTCTCATCTGTGCCGCTTTTATGCTTCCACTCATCGACCTGTATTATTTGTGGTCCCAGCATTATCTGGATTCTTTTGCGAACTATTGGCTGTTTTTGCGTATCGATCTGATGCTCTGGATCTTGGCACTTCTCGCTTACTTCCTACATCAGAAAATTACACCTATCCAGCAAAAAGCTGTTCATAAAATTCAGGCCAAGCTTAAAACTGCACAGCAGGAGTCTTCTTCATGATATGGATGGCAATAGTAGGACTGATCTGGATGGCCTGTTTTGGTTTTTATGCAGTGAGTGAAAAACAGATTTTAAAAACCAGACAGTCTCGATATTCTTTTCTGGTGAGTTATCCGGTCATCGTTAAATTGATCTCAGGCAGTCTTTTACTGTTGGTATTGTTCCTTTTACGAACTCAATTCAGTAGTAGTATTAGCTTTATGGCACTTTGGGTTGTTATAAGTCCAATCGTATTTATATTTATTCTGAAAATGAATAATTTAAAACAAAGAAAAATATAAAAGTTTATAGAGGCCTTAAGAATAAGATATAGCTGAGTATATGAGGCGAGAAAATGATTTTCCCGCCTCATAAATATTAGCTTACATACATATCTGTTTAGAACATCATTCTTAAACCGATTCCATAACGCCAGCCCTGTTCAGAATCAGATGCGTCCTGCCATGCAGTTTTCTCGTTGCCCTTGGAATATTCATAAGCAATATCAAGGTAAGGCATGATCTTTTTATTGATCTCATAACGAGTTTCCAGACCGAATGCCGCATGACTTATTCCAGTCTTTTTAGCATTGGCTGCTTTATCCTTCAAAATGAGGTCAACTTCAACATAAGGCTGCAAAATCAGTTTTTGTGTGAGTAGCAGATCACGTTCTGTTTCTAGCTCAAGTCCGATAAAATCATCTTCACCAAGATACAGATGTGTATTGGTTTCAAAGAAATACGGCGCCAGTCCATGGAATCCAAATACTGCATCTACATGTTCAATATCTTGCCCAGTATTAGGCTGCCCCAAATTTTCCTGACGGTAGCGAAGACCCGCCTGAGCATCCCAGAAATCTGAAATATTCCGGCTATACAGAGCTTGGACTGCATATTCTGTTGCTCTGGATTCTTGTTTGTCAGCTTTGAGTTTAATGAACAGTTTATTTTCATCCGTGCCAATCCGAAGCTCATTCTCAGACTGTAAACTTCCCTCACCTTCTGAATTTTCGATCCATTTATTGTCCAGTTTAACCTGCGTATAAATTTGCCCTCCATGTTCCTTGCGATGATCATGTTCGCTGGAATAGGTTGAAGCTGAATCTGAAATTAAACTTTCAGTAACTTCCAGTGCTACTGAAGTTAAATGATGCTCTGACGATTGGAGTGATTGTTGATGATGCATCGAATGATCAGCATGCTGTTGAGATATATCTTCGGCAAAAACAGTCATATTTCCCAACGCCAATACACTAGCCAAAACAGGCTTCAAACAAAGATTAATGGTGTGCATGAGCATCTCCTTGTTTTTCTACTGGTTTTGTCATGTGATGATGGGAATGCTCTTCCCGCACAGTATTCTGAGTCGAAACGTCATTTTCCTGAACATTTGCTACAATCAGTTTATTCATCATTCCGGCAGTCATGTGATACAACAGATGACAATGAATCGCCCATTCACCTAGTTCATCTGCAGTCAGCAAAGTCGTAACGGTTTTTCCAGGTGGGACAATCACTGTATGTTTATTCGGCATATCTATTGCAAACTGGCCATTTTCGAGCTGCATGAACATGCCATGTAAATGCATCGGATGTGCCATCATACTGTCATTGATAAATTTCAGCCTGATCCGTTCCCCAAATTTCACTTTGAGCGGCTCTGCTTCATTAAATTTCTTGCCGTTCATGGTCCAGATATACCGTTCCATGGTGCCGCCTAAACGAATCACCAATTCGCTTTCTGCGTCGCGAATATCTTTTTGCGGAGTTAAAGATTTGAGGTCGCTATATTGCAAAGCTTTATGCCCTACCGGTGTAGAGGCATTGGCCCAGCCGTAAACTGGTTGCTGCGTAAAAGTTTTGGCATCTTTTTCATGTTGCATATCCCCGGTCATATTTGAGTGATTCACATGATCTATAGCGGATGAAGTATCTGAATGCTCGGTATGATTGTCCTCTCCTTGTTCGATAATTTTGGCTGATGCATGCTGCTTATGTCCCATCATCGAATGTTCAGTATCTTTTTTAACATTTATGTCATGGCTAGCATGATTCTGATGATTCATCTGCTCGTGTGCTTCACCCTGCATATTGCCATGTCCCATATCTTCTATGGTCAATAAGGCACG
Organism: Acinetobacter sp. NIOH-H-8; assembly: GCF_046635365.1. Classification (NCBI taxonomy): domain Bacteria; kingdom Pseudomonadati; phylum Pseudomonadota; class Gammaproteobacteria; order Moraxellales; family Moraxellaceae; genus Acinetobacter; species Acinetobacter sp. NIOH-H-8. The sequence goes on along the minus strand of NZ_JBHDVN010000002.1, from coordinate 158,943 downwards.
AGGACGGGATATAGGTTTGTGTATGGCATGATGAGCTGGCTTTAATTCATTCTGTAAGCTGCCAATCGCAAAACCGGAACGGTCAATCGATTCAGCTTCAATCTGATAATGTTCCGCAGTGGGCTCCACAATCACATCATAGGTTTCTGCGGCACCAATGCGGAATTCATCGACAACTACAGGTTTGACAGGCTGTCCGTCTGCACTGACCACCGTCATTTTCAACTGTGGAATACGCACATCAAAAAATGACATGGCAGAGGCATTGATAAAACGCAATCGCACTTTTTCATTTGGTTTAAACTGTCCCATCCAGTTCTGTTCAGGCGTTTTTCCATTCACCAGAAAGGTATAACCGGTTACATCAGACAGATCGGTTTTCAGCATGCGCATCTGGTTCCACATTTTGCGATCATTCCAGGTGGCTTTAAGCCCTTCCCGTTTGATTTGCTGAAAAACATCGCTCAGAGTTTCACGCTGATTTTGATAATACTCGGCAGATTTTTTTAAATTATTCATGATCTGCTGGCCGGACTGCTCATGAAATTCTGAAAGCATGACCACATAATCACGCTCGGTCTGCTCATGTGCGGGAACTTCCGCCTGGTTTTTGGGATAGATTACAAAGGCGCCGTAAAGGCCGTCCTGTTCCTGCCCCTTGGAATGGGCATGATACCAGTAGGTTCCACTCTGACGAATTTTAAAGCGATAGACAAATTCCTGATTGGGTGCAATGCCCTGAAACCCGTTAAATCCCGGGACACCATCCATCAGACCGGGTAGCAATAAACCATGCCAATGAAGAGAGCTTTCTTTATTCTTTAGCTTGTTTTTGACGCGAATAACAGCTTCATCACCTTCCTCAAATTCCAGTAAAGGTGCAGGAAATTTTCCATTCACTGTAATACGTTGTACGGTTTTACCGGTGATATTGACTGGACCTTCATCAATAACCAGCTGATATTCTTTTACAGCAGCCAATAATGAAGACGAGATCACTAAACTTAAGCCCAATAACAGGCTTTGACTAATTTTAATCGACATAACTTAATCCTTGATTTATTAAAATATAAATAGCGAGGATTAAGCTTTAGGTGGGCGCAGTATTTCCTGCCAATACCCGGCAAGGTGCTTGGCTTGATAATTAGAGATAAAATTGGTTTCTAAGGAGTAAATCTCAGGGAGTGTTAACTTCGAGATTTCCACATCGATCCAGCTACTCAGGTTATGGCAAGAGCTATAAATACAATCCAGACAGTCATCTTTGTGTTCATTTAAATCGGAGTGGCAATCCATGTCCTGACTCATATCATGAGCAGAATCATGCATAGCTTGATGCTGGCGATGTAACTTCTCTATTTTTTCCATTTCCTGACAATGGGAACCCATCTGCTTGGTTGACGTTTCCAGATGCATCGTTTTTGCTGAAGCAACAGACATGCTGCTCCAGCCTACGGCGAAGACCATAAGCATCACAAACCAGATCTGTTTAAAGAACTGTCTGAGCAAGATGCACCTTGAAAATATAAAAATGAGATAATCCAAATAGCATAGGGGGGAATATTAAAATTCGCAAACTTTATAAGCGCTTAATTTAAAAATTAATATTTTGTTCCTGTTAAGTTGATCACTTCTTAAAATAATTTAGCGGCAGCTTCACATAAGACACACCATTGGCTTCTGGCATTGGGAACTGTCCGCCATTCATATTAATCTGGATCGCAGGCAAAATCAGTTTAGGCATACTTAGACCTGCATCACGCTGCTGACGCATCTGTACAAATTCAGATTTGCTAATCCCTTCACGGATATGAACGTTTTGCTGTTTTTGTTGCTGAATCGTGGTTTCACATTGATATTCATGACGTGACTCTGGCAAATAGTCATGACACAGAAATACCCGGGTACTTTCCGGAAGTTGGAACAGCTGGTGAACAGAATCATATAAAACCGAGGCACTGCCATTTGGAAAATCACAACGGGCCGTGCCATAGTCCGGCATAAACAGTGTATCCCCTACAAAGACGGCATCACCAATCACATAGCTTAAACAGGCAGGTGTATGGCCTGGCGTAGGAATATTATAAACTTCCAGTTTTCCAATCTTGAAATGCTCACCATCTTCAAACAGATAATCAAAAGGCTGATGCGCATTGATCTGTTTCATGTCCAGATGATAAATCTCGGCAAAAGTTTCCTGCACCAGCACAATTTTCTTACTGATTGCAATCTTGCCACCTAATTGCTGTTTCAGATATTGGGCAGCTGTCAGATGATCAGCATGCACATGGGTTTCCAGAATCCATTCCACCGTCAAACCTTGTGATTTCACATAAGCAATCATCTGATCGGCATGCTCGGTCAATGTGGTGGCAGATGCAGCATCGTAATCCAGCACGCTATCAATAATGGCACATTGGGCAGTTTGAGGATCGCTCACTACATAACTAAAAGTATTGGTATTTTTATCAAAAAATGCTTTGACGTATGGCTGCTGTGTCATATTTATACTCCTGCCCATTTACGGTGAATCCAGACCCCAAGCAGCATAGCTGCAATAAAATACAGAGCTTGATAATGTCCCAAGCCAATCAGGGTAAAACTGGGTGCCGGACAAATCCCTGCAATTCCCCAACCGATACCAAATAATAAACTACCCGCCAGCAGTTTAGGATCAATCTTTTGATTCTTTGGTAAATCAATGGGTTCATTAAATAAAGTGGTCGGATGTGGATTATGTTTAGCTTTCTGGAAAGGAATAAAAGCCACCAGAATTGCCCCCATCATGACAAAGGCAAGACTGGCATCCCAATCCCCAAACAGATCCAGAAAATCCAGAACTTTTTCAGGATTAGACATACCTGAGAGCATTAAGCCGACTGAAAACAGGCCACCAAATAGAAAAGCGAATAGATTTTTCATTTAGATAGCTCCAACCAGATGACGAACAACATAAACCGTGATAAATCCCGCCAGCATAAAAGACCCGGTCGCAACAAAGGAGCGATTTGACAGACGGCTAATCCCACAGATGCCATGTCCACTGGTACAACCTGAACCTAAACGTGTACCAAAACCAACCAGCAAACCGGCAATGACCATCATCCATGGGCTGGCATTCAGCTCAATTTCTGGCTGAAACAATACGCCGTAGATAAATGGAACTATAAATAGTCCTGCTAAAAACCAGACCGCAGGAGTTTTGAAAATTGTCTTTCGATTAAGTACCTGCCCAACCAACCCACTCACGCCCGCAATACGGCCATTCACATACAGATAGCCGACCACTGAAAGACCAAGCAGTAATCCACCGAGAAACGCTGCCAAAAAGTCATGCATGAGCATATTCCACTTAAAATATATAATTTTATATTATATAATTATAAATATTAATCAAGACGGTTTTTAAATATTGTGTGACTAATACAGGTTTTTTATATGACAGCAGATGAAACTCAGACACGTATTGATTTTTCTCAGGCTCATGTGGTAAGCGAACGCTTAAAAGTGTTGTCGAATTCTGACCGACTGAAAATTCTATGTGTACTGGTCGATAGTGAAATGAATGTGCAACAGATTGAGCTACAAACAGATATTCACCAACCCACTCTCTCACAACAACTTACGGTACTGCGAAAAGCCGAAATGGTCAGCACGCGTCGTGAAGGAAAGCAGATTTTCTATCAGCTTTCCGACCCCAAAGTACTTACCCTGATGCAAACCTTGTATCAGCTTTATTGCAAGGCTTAAGTGATAAGAAAAATCTTTATTTATCCATAATTGGAGAATACAAATTCTTAAAATATTTAAAAATTAAGTATTTTCAGGAATATCTGCTGGAGCTGTTCTGGTATCACTTTGAATCAGGCCGTCAACTAACTTGATGGTGCGATCACAACTAACAGACAAGCGCGGATCATGAGTCACCAGCAAAATGGCACAGCCCTGTTCCTTATTTACTTTACGAAACAGTTCAAAAACTTCAGACGCGGTCTGGGTATCCAGGTTCCCGGTCGGTTCATCGGCCAGTAACAAGGCGGGTTCTGTAATGAGTGCTCGAGCGATTGCAACACGTTGCTGTTGCCCGCCGGAAAGCTCATTCGGTTTTCGATGTGCATACTTTTCCAGCCCGACTGCAGCCAGAAGTTCATGAGCGCGGTCTAGAGCTTTTTGATCCGGTTTACCATGTGCCATCATTAACGGCATTAGGACATTGTCTAATGCATTAAAAGCTTGAATCAGATGATGAAACTGAAATACAAATCCAATACTGCTGCCGCGTAATGCGGTACGTGCAGCGTCATCCATACGGCTGGTGGGTTGACCAAGCAGATATAGTTCACCGCTAGTTGGCTGGTCCAATAGACCCAGAATATTCAATAAAGTACTTTTCCCCGAGCCTGAAGGACCAATTAGTGCTGCAAAGTCATTACGTTCAATACACAAATCAATGCCATGCAGAACTTCGACTTCATTAGGCTGACCAATATTATAAGATTTACGTAGTGCTTCCAGCCGCAAGACTTCATTCGATAATCAGACATGACGAATTGCCTCCACAGGATCAAGTGCCGCAGCACGACGGGATGGTATAGCCGCTGCCACTACACCAGTCAATGTGGCCAGCAATAAAGCCAGCAATAGCAGATTGATTGAAATTGGAATATAGAACAGGCCTGGGCCAAATTCATTAAAGATCCAGACCAGTAAATAACTGACTGCACTGCCGATAATAGACCCCAACAAGCCAAAAATTGCGCCCTGAAACAGGAAAACGCGCAGGATTTGTCTTTGTGTAGCCCCTGTCGCCCTTAAAATGCCAATTTCACGAGTCCGTTGTACGACACTGACTGACAAGACGCTGGCAACACCAAAAGCAACGGATATGGCCACAAAAATAATAATCATATTGGTGGAAAGGCTTTGCGCTGAGATGGCATTCATTAACTGACCATTGGTTTTAATCCAGCTTTCTGCCTGTAAGGATGTCAAACGCCCGACCTGCGTTGCAATATTTTCTGCTTCAAAATATCTTCTACCGTCAGGTCGATTACGGTGATCCCACCTGGCAGGCTGAGTAAGGACTGCGCCTGCTTTAAATCCATATAGACATAGCGCGAATCCAGCTCACGTACTCCGAGTTCAAAAATCCCGGCAATATTTACGACAGTACTGTTATCCTACCCAGTATCTAATCGTAGCTTGCTACCCACCTGTACACCCAGATCTTTAGCCAGCTGACTGCCAATGAGTACATCATCCGCGCCGACACGTAACTGCCCACTGATCATATATTCTTTAAGTGGAATTATTTTCTGATAACGTTCTGGATCCATGCCCACCAGCGCAACCGATTCCTGAGCTTCACCACGCTGTGCGAATGCAGGTCCAGAAACTACTGGAGAAACAGCTGTCAATAAAGGCACCTGATCCAAGGTCGTCACGACCTCTTGCCAATTATTGATAGAGCGTAGTCTTTGGGCCCGTTTATCTTCCAGAACAAGCTGCACAATGCCTGCGAGTGCTGGTATAACTTGGTTCACTTGGGGGACAGTAAACGGATATGCGCCTGCGTTCCCAAAGTCCTGTCGATGATATTGGACTGCAAGCCTTGTATCAGTGCCGAGATAAAAACAATCACAGACACTCCTACAGCAACACCTACTGTAATCATCAGAGACTGCATTCGGTCTTCTCGCAAAAAACTGATTGCGATTTTCCATTCGATTCAGAGACGCCCTAGTAATTTTTTCACTCGAATTTCACCGGTAATTCATTTTTATTGCTAGTAGCATCATTATTCTGGTCGGCATAGTTGATTTCTTCGGGCTTAAATCGAACTCGTGTGCCATCTTTTAAAGTTGAAGTTGCATCTGACAGTACCTGGTCACCCACTTTTAAACCGGAAATCACTTCAGACATGGCAAGTCCGCGCAGACCCAGTTTCACTTTTTGTCGCTGGATTTTGCTATCACGTACCAGTAATACGGTGGCCTGATCGCCCTGTACTTTCCCTAGCGCATCATTCGGAATCGCCAAGGTACGATCACGGCGACCTGTCTCGACATTAACCGATACCGTCATATCCTGACGCAGGAAATCTGGTACCGGATCAACCGATAAACGCACTTCTACCGTGCCGCGTTGAGGATCGATACTCGGTGCAATAAAATTAATCCGGGCTGGGAAAGGTTTATCCGGGTAAGCATCGGCAATTGCAGTCGCTTTCTGGGACAACGCCAGTCGTGACAGATTACGTTCATCCAGTGGTACACGGATTTCGGTATTACCATCCATTGCAATGGTAAATAAGGTACGTCCTGGCTGAACCAGATCGCCAGGCTCAACATCACGGGTCAGCACGATTCCTGCAACAGTTGCCCGGATTTTGGTTTTAGCCAGTTGAGCCTGTGCCACCGAAAGCTGCTCACGTAATGAAGCCTCTTCTACCTGACCCGGTGCCAGTGCAGCTGCTTTTAAACGCACAGTTTCATAATTATTGCGTGCTACCCTTTCTACCTCTACAGCCTGTTCAATTTCTTCTGCCGAAAGGATGCCTGCTTCGGCATTGCGACGACGCGTCGCTTCACGGCTGGCCTGTTCCAGCTGAGCTTTTGCTGAAGCTAATTCTGCTGAGGCTTGTGGACGGCGATTGGTTGCCAGTTCATTCAATGCGACTTCTGCCTGACGAACTTGAGCTGCCAGTTCATCCGATTTGAGTACAACCAGCAAATCGCCCGGTTTGACCCGATCACCTTATTTAACCCGACGTTCCAGCACAACGCCGGTTACTTCACTACCAACTTGAGCACGTGAAACGGTGATGACCTGTCCGGTGGCAACCACTGATTGCACCAGCGGCATCGGCTCTAAGGTATAACCTGTGACTTGTGGCCCTTGCCACCAGCGAAATACGCCAAATGCAGCGAGCAGAAGTAAAAGAATCAGGACAATATATTTATCGCGGATAGCGCGCAATGTGCTTCTCCATTCTGGTTAAAAGCACAGTTGTAAAGAAATACTTGTAGCTTATCTAGCTGTATATTTTAGATTTATTTGGTTGTAAATAAGTTATTGGTTTTATTTTGCAGATTGGTTCTTAAATCGACTTAACTCTGCTGCAATCCACTGAAGGTATATTCCTGCTTATCGGTCTTTTCCCTACAAATAAACCCGATATTTCATCCTAGAAGTCGATTTTAAATAACTAAAACAGGCAGTTCTAAAGTGTCAATTTAAGCTAAATGAATAAATGCTAAATCTTGCAGAGGTTCTGTTATGAAATGTTGAGCCTAATTCAATCCCAACTAAAAGCTCCTAATATATTTTTTCATCAAGAGCAATCAAGGAAAAAATATGAATAACTATCCTGAAACTCCAGCTTCAACTGAAACCCAAGCCCATCAACCGGGTGACCAGACCAAAATGGATCCTACCCCGGAAGTCATTAAAGAAAATTATAAAGGTAGCGATAAATTAAAAGGCAAAGTAGCTCTGATTACAGGTGGTGACAGCGGGATCGGTCGCTCTGTATCAGTCTTATTTGCCCGCGAAGGTGCTGATATTGCCATTTGCTATCTGGATGAAGACCGGGATGCGCTTGATACCAAAAAAATGGTTGAAGCAGAAGGACGCCGTTGCCTGCTGATTCAATGCGATTTACAGCATCCTGATGAAATCAAGAAAATGGTTGAGCAGACCCTTCAGGAATTTAAAACCATTAATATTCTGGTAAATAATGCAGGTGTGCAGTATCCGCAGGACAGTATTACCGATATTTCTCCAGACCAGTTATTCAAGACCTTCAATGTCAATATCCTGTCCATGTTCCACCTGACTCAGGCGGTACTTCCACATATGCAGGCAGGTGACAGTATTATCAATACCACCAGTATCACCAGCTATCATGGACATGACACACTGATAGACTATTCGAGTACCAAAGGCGCGATTACTTCTTTTACCCGCAGCTTATCTACTAATCTTTCTAAAAATAAAACCGGAATTCGTGTGAATGGTGTTGCACCCGGCCCAATCTGGACGCCACTCATTCCAAGCAGCTTTGATGAAGAACAACTGGAAGATTTTGGTAAGCAGACACCGATGGGACGTATGGGACAACCGAGTGAAGTCGCTCCTGCCTATTTATTTCTTGCCAGTGAAGAAGCCAGTTATATCTCAGGACAGGTCATTCACGTAAATGGTGGCAGTATTATTAACGGCTAATCAAAGTTTGAAAGTAGATAGCAGTCTTTCTAACTGTTATCTACTTTTTTCTAAAATATTTAATACGTTTTAGTTTTAGAATCTTTAAAAAACAGAATTTGATGGATATCTATAAAATTCATCTTATAGCTATAAAACAAATCAAACAAATCCTGACAGATGATTACCCGCGTAAAAATCATCCCTTGGTATAGTGATTTCAACGCATATCTGATGAGGATAGTAAAATGCCTAGAGGTGATAAATCAGCTTATACCGAAAAGCAAAAACGGCAAGCTAAGCATATTGAAGACAGTGAAAAAGATCGTGGTCGTTCTGAAGACGAAGCAGAGCGTATTGCTTGGTCGACTGTGAATAAGCAGGACGGCGGTGGCAAGAAAAAGAAAAACTGAGCTATCCAAAGTTCAAGGAAAGTGATGCTATTGATTTAGCATCATTTCAACTATCCAGATTTTATTCTTTTTATTTTTTAAACAATCGAAAAAATCTGATTGCGTTAGAAGTCAGATTCCTTCCTTTGTTTCGTTATTTCATCAAGTCATTCAAGATAATTTTAAGGAAAAATATGAAAATTCTGATTGTATTAACCTCACATGATCAACTTGGCGAAACGGGTAAAAAAACCGGATTCTGGCTCGAAGAACTCGCCGCGCCTTACTACACTTTTATTGATGCAGGCGCAGACGTAACGTTAGCCTCTCCTGCTGGTGGCCAGCCACCACTTGATCCAAAAAGTAATGAACCTGATGCGCAAACCGAAACTACCAAACGTTTTGAAGCAGATGAAGTGGCCATGCAGGCACTTGCCAATACGCATAAATTAAGTGAAGTGCTAAATCAGGATTTTGATGCGGTCTTTTATCCGGGCGGTCATGGACCGTTATGGGATCTGGCCAATGACCAGAATTCTATTTCCTTAATTGAACAGACTTTACAGGCCAATAAACCTGTGGCACTTGTGTGTCATGCACCAGGTGTACTTCGCGATGTTAAAAATGCAGAAGGCCGACCTATCGTTGAAGGTAAGTCGGTAACTGGTTTTAGTAATACAGAAGAAGATGGTGTTGGCCTGACTGATATTGTGCCATTTTTAGTTGAAGATACGCTGAAAGAAAAAGGCGGACAGTATTCCAAAACTGAAGACTGGCAAGTGCATGTACAGCAAGATGGCCTGTTAATTACCGGACAGAATCCGGCATCTTCTGCCGCAACGGCTGAGGCGCTGTTAAAGTTATTAAAATAATTTCATCCAGATATAAGTAATTTTGTTCATTTACTTATTTGCTGGTAAAAAACCCTGATGTGATGTCACATCAGGGTTTGTTCAGTTTTATTCTCAGTTCTAATTTGCTACTGCCACAGTTGATGCAATATGCTGGGCCAGTAATTCTCTGAGTTTAAATTTCTGGATTTTCCCCGATGGCGTCATCGGAATCTCGTCCCAAATCTCCAAACGTTCTGGAATATATTGCATTGCCAGATTATGGGTTTTCAGAAAATCCACCAGCTCATTAAAACTTAAAGACTGTGCTTGATCTTTTAACTTGATAATCGCACAGGCACGCTCACCTAGCCGTTCATCTGCATAGGCCACTAAAGCGACCACCGCCACATTGGGATGTTTATATAAAAGTGATTCAATTTCTGCGACCGGAATATTTTCACCGCCACGAATGATTACATCCTTTTTACGGCCACAAATCCGGATATAACCTTTCTCATCTTGATAGGCGATATCGCCCGTATCAAACCAGCCATCTGCATCGGTATCATTTAAATGAGCACGTTTGAGGTAGCCACCGAATCCGGAACAAGCACGAATCATCAAGCGACCAGATTCATTTACCGGCTTGGTCTGTCCTGTTTTATCGACAATTTTGACGTCTACACCCGGTAAGGCAATACCATCAGTATTAAAAGAACGTTCATCGTCATCTTCTGGACAGGTAGTAGTGACCGCACCACATTCAGTCATCCCCCAGGCTGAAATCACTTTTACGCCTAAAATCTCCCGGGCTTTTTGTACCAGTGGTCCAGGAATTGGCGCACCAGCACAAAGGAAAATTTTCAGTGAATCGACTTTGTCATGCTGTTCAGCCACAGTATTGGATAGGTCATTCAGGAATGGTGTTGAAGCCATGGTAAAATTCACCTGATGCTGATGAATCAGATCGACTGCTTTGGAGACATCCCAGACATCCTGTAATACCACTTTGGTATTGAGCTGAATCGGCATCATCAGGCCATACATAAATCCGGTCTGATGCGCCATCGGTGATGCCATCAACACCACATCATTTTCAGTTAAATGCAGTCGCTCTGCATAAGGCACAATATTAGAAAATAAGGTATTGGCGGTATGCATCACGCCTTTGGGTTCACCTGTGGTACCCGAGGTAAAGATCAGTTGGGTAATATCATCGGGGCTAGACTCAAGCTCATCCAGCGCAGCAACGGCTGTAGGATTCTGTTCTAGCCCATGATTCAGTAACAGGCGATCAAAATTATTCTCACCATCCCCATTCACTACGACGACATGTTTTAGGCTGTCCAGCTTGTTGTATAGCTGATTGGCCAACTGTTCATGGCTAAAATTACGAAAGATTTTAGGCACAACAAATACTTTAGATTCACCGTGTTTCAGCATGAATTCCAATTCACGTTCACGGAATATCGGCATGAGTGGATTCAATACGACGCCAATACGGCTACAAGCCAGATACAGCAAGGTAAATTCCCACCAGTTCGGCAACTGGCAAGACACCACATCATTTTTCTCGATACCCAACTGTTTCAAGCCCAGCGCAATTTTATTGGTCATGTCCCAAAGCTGCTGGTAGCTGAAGGTCTGTTCAGTTTGATTCTCGACCTTAAAACTCACTAAAGCGGTTTTGTCTGGATTTTTTTCTACTGCACTGCGTAAAAAATCGAGAATTGTTTGATTGAGCCAGTGTCCCTGTTTGAGCATGGCCTCTTTTCTTGTCGGGATCAGAACCGCATCGAAATCCATTCGCTTATTCCTCATTTTTTATAATAGTCTTATTTTGGCGGGGGCATACTTTCCTTAAGCTGGTACAGCCTTACGTCCTGCCTTATGCCGAGCGATAATTGTTTTCATGATCTGTGCTGTGCCATCGCCAATCTGGAAGCCCAGTACATCACGCATGCGCTGTTCCATCACACCACGATCATAACCGGCATGACCAAAAGTCAGCAGGCATTGATGAATCACATCATAGGCCAGTTTCGGCCCCCACCATTTACACATGCCTGCTTCAGAGGTATGTGGCAGATGGTTGTCTTTCAACCATAATGTTTGCAGACAAAGTAAGCGCGCAGCTTCAACCTGCGTTTCATATTCTGCTAACGGATGGGAAACACCCTGGAAAGCAGTCAATGGCTGACCAAAAGCTTCACGTTGCGCAGCATATTCCCAAGCCTCATCCAGACTGACGCGTGCAACCGCCAAAACTTGCAGACCAATCAGGGCACGCGAGAAATCAAAGCCCTGCATAACCTGAACGAAACCTTTATTTTCATTGCCCAGACGATGATTTACTGGTACACGGACATTGTCAAAGAAGATCGAACCGCGGCCAATCGCACGCTGACCATGGCAGTCAAATCGTGTGGTGCTGATGCCTGGTAAGTTCATTGGAACTAAAAGCGCCGTAACACCATGGGCTCCGCTCTCATTTGTACCGCTGCGGCCAAAGACCACTGAAGCATCTGCCTGATCGGCTGCTGAAATCGAAGTTTTTTCACCGTTAATGACATATTCATCGCCATCACGTTCAATCTTTAAACGTAAGTTGGCAGCATCTGAACCACCACGCGGCTCGGTCAACGCAATTGAAAAAATCGCTTCACCAGCTGTCAGTTTTTTTAACCACGGCTCCACCACTTCAGGTTGGCCATGTTCTGCCAGAATCTGGCCATTTAACGATGCAAGCAGATTGATATAGGAAAAACTTAAATCAGCCTTGGCAATGGCTTCATGGATAATCCCTGCTGCCAGTCGGCCCATACCCTGACCACCGTATTGTTCAGGGAGTTCGGGGGCTATAAAGCCCATTTCCCCCATTTTTTTCACCAGATCACGATCAAAGACTCGGCTTTGATCACGCTCCAGAAAACCGGGAGCCACATATTTCTGGGCAAATTTTTCTGCCGTTTCAGCTAAAAATTCTAGATCTTCGGTGATATAAGGATTCTTTTTCATTGATCAGTCTCCTTATTTGGCATATTTACGGAATTCAGGCTGACGTTTTTCTTTCAGTGCATTGACGCCTTCACGAGACTCTTCGGTATCGTAATAAAGTTTTAGCGCATACATGCCCATGCCAGCGATCCCTGCCTGATGTGCGGTATCCATATTGAAACTGCGTTTGGCAATCGCGATTGCGGTCGGACTACGCTGACAGATTTCTTCGCCCCATGCCTGAACTTCTGCATCAAGTTGATCTGCCGGCACACATTTATTGGCCAAGCCAATTTCAACCGCTTCCTGACCAGAATAACGACGGCACATATACCAAATTTCACGGGCTTTCTTCTCACCCACGACGCGCGCTAAAAATGCCGTGCCATAACCAGGATCAACAGATCCCATCTTTGGTCCGACCTGACCGAAAATGGCTTTATCTGAGCAGATCGTCAGATCACAAATGGTTGCCAGTACATTACCACCACCAATTGCATAACCTTGTACACGCGCAATCACCGGTTTTGGGACATCACGAATGGCGGTATGCAATTCTTCCATCGGTAAACCAATGGTGCCACGACCGTCATAATTGCCATCATGTGCAGACTGGTCACCACCGGTACAGAAGGCTTTTTCACCGGCACCCGCCAATACAATCGCACCAATATTACGGTCATAACCAGCCTTGTTTAAGGCCTTAATCAGTTCGTCACAGGTTGTACCACGAAAAGCATTCATTTTTTCTGGGCGGTTAATTGTGATCCAGGCCACACCGTTTTTTACTTCATATAAGATATCTTCAAAATTCATATTCATTACGTCCTGTACTGTTTTTATCTATCTAATTTATTGTCGATTAATTTGATGCTTTAACCGTTCATGGTCAGGCCACCAGAGACACTAAGCACCTGTCCGGTAATAAAGCTGGCATCTTTGCTCAAGAAAAAGGCAATCGCAGAGGCTAAATCATCCGGTTGACCCAAACGGCCCAGTGGAATGGCACGAACAAAGGCTTCACGTAATTTTTCGGGATTCGATGCACCCTCAGTCACGCCTGCAAGTAAAGCGGTGTCTGTTGGGCCTGGGCAAATCACATTAATTTTGATGTTGTGGCGTGAATGTTCGCGTGCCAGAGTTTTGGAGAAAGATAGCAAACCTCCCTTACAGGCGGCATAGACAGCTTCGCCCGAAGAACCGACACGGGCTGCATCTGAGGCAATATTAACAATGCTGCCGGAATTACGTTCGACCATGCCTTTCAGCACAGCAAAGTGCATATTCAGCATACCGACCAGATTGATCTGGATCAGTTTCTGCCATTCGTCTGGGGTGCTTTTAATGAAGGGTTTAAAAATGTCCCAACCAGCATTATTCACTAGTCCATCGATCGGGCCTAATTCAGTTTCCGTTTTTTGAACCGCCTGTTCAACGACGTCACTTTGGGTAATATCACATTGAATCGCCAGCGCCCGACCGTATTGATTAATTTCATTTGCCAACTTCTCGGCAGCTTCCAGATTCATATCAAAAATGGCAACTTTAGCGCCTTCTTCTGCCAAACGTCGGCAGGTTGCGGAACCAATTCCGCCTGCACCGCCTGTCACAATCACGACCTTATCTTTTAATCCTTTCATTGTTTTATCCCTACGCTATTTGTTGTCGAATTTAATCGGCTATTGTTCTAATTCGGTGTGTTTTATCTAAAATAGAAAGAGATTGAATTTATGTCAACATATTTACATAAAATAATATTTATATTTTTATAAATGTATAAATAACAATTATTTAATAATTTTATTTATTCAATGTATTGACCTATATTGACTTTTATCTTTAGAGTAACCAATATCTAGTCCCAGCTTATTACTAAACTATTTCTATTTAATGAAGGATGTTTTATTTCTTTAGATTGCTAGATGACTGCCTTGATATTCAGCTAGAGAACAAACTGAAACTGTGAATATCAAGAAAGATATTTTTAAATGATTTAATCGCTTAGTACAGGATTTAAAGATGCAGATTTCTACTAAAAAACTATGATTTTTAAAACAAATTATAAAAGAAACTGATTTATGCGAAAAAGCGATAGGTTATACTTTGCGCCGTTTGGCTATTTCAGTTTTGAGGATGTTGCATATAGTGAGTGATACTTTGTCAAAAAAATATGATCAATCCTTATATTCCGCTCATAACCGGCTGTTTTTCCGTCTGTTTCAGGTGGGAAACAGTCTGGATCGAAAATGCTTAAATGAGCTAAAAATATCTCCCGTGCATTGGGCTGTGCTGGGTGCCCTGTCTCGTCCTAAAGTTAAATCTGGTATGTCTTTTTCAGATCTGACCGAATATCTGGGTGTAAGCCGACAAAATCTGGATGCTGTCTTAAAACGACTGGAACGTGATGGACTGGTAGAGCGTGTTATCAATGAGCAGGATCGACGTGCCAAAATTGTTGCGCTTACCACTGAAGGTTTTCAGACCTGGGATAGCCTGCAGGATGATTTTTTTGAGTTTTATGGACAAGCCTTAAATAAACTGGCTTTTGATGATGTGATTACCCTGATTCATTTACTCAATAAAGTAAATGATGGTCTGAAAAGTATTCATCTGCAAAAAGAGTCGGACCAATAAAAAATAGAAATCTTATTTTTAAATTAAATAGATAAAAAATGAGCCCTTATGAGGCTCATTTTTAACATCATTGTTTAAAATGATCATTATGCTTTTTGTGGGTCATATTGACGATCTTTGATAAAGATCCCAGACACTGCACCACACAAGAAATAGGCACCGCCCATAATCAGGAAGCCCAAGCCAATTGAACCACCACTCGCTGCTGCGCCAATAATCGCAGGCGCAAACATGGCCCCAATACGCCCTGCATTATAAGCACCACCGACTGCTGTACCGCGGATTGACGTCGCAAAGCTTTCAGTCATATAAGTTGCGTTAATTGCATATGGAATACCATATAGGAAACCAAAGAAAATTAGCAGATAGGCAATATTATCTGGGGTGTTGAACAGCACAATTACGGGTAGAAAAATCGCCGTACCAATCGCGCCAAAAGAGAAAACGGCGCGTCGACCTAAACGGTCTGCAGCAAAACCGGCCAGAACTTTACCCAAAATCATGGCGACATAAGTCCCGATCATATAGCCCGCCATTGATTTAAAGTTCATGTGTAATTCAGATTCTAGATAAGCCGGCATCCAGTTATTTACACCGTAATAGCCAAACTGCAGGAACCCAGCCGTAAAAATCCATAAAATAAACATTTTACGATTCGCAGGATCTGCAAAGATTTCTTTGACAGTACTTTTCTTAACAGGCTGTTTGGTGGTTTCTTCAGCGGGTGCATATAAACGCAGTAATCTTGCACGCTGCCACGATTCTGGTTCAGGAACCAGTTTCTGGATAAAAATCGCCATGACGGATGGGATAATCGCGACAAAAAACAGTGTACGCCAGCCATATTCAGGAATAATCCAACCTGCCAATACAGTAGCTACGATATAGCCGACCGTCCAACCTGCCTGTAAGGTACCTAAAATTGTAGTCCGGTATTTGGTTGGTACATATTCAGCCATCAGGGTACTGGCTGCAATATATAAAGACCCGATCCCAAACGCAGACAGGAAACGTAGTACCGCGAACTGTTCATAGTTTTGGGTAAAGCCCAAGGCTGCAGTTAATACTGAAAAGATCAGAATTGAAATAACGACTGTACGTACCCGGCCTAAACGGTCACAAGCCCAGCCACCAATAAAACCACCAATCGCCATACCCGCCAGTGTAAAACTACCCAAGGTACCGGCTTGTAAATTACTTAAACCAAATTCTGCTTTCAGGCTGTTTAAGCTGAAGGACAGCAGTAGCATGTCCGCGCCATCGACCAAGAGTGCCAAAAAGGCAAAGACAAAGGCGATCTGCTGGGTTCGCTTGGTGGTGGGTTTTATCTTTGCGAGTTCTCTTTCTAAAACTTGTTCTCTTACTAATTCCGTCATATTTAAATCTCTATTCCTATCCTTAGGTTTTTTCATTCTGATCTTGAGTATGCACACTTCTGTATGCATGCGCTTTAAGCGCGATCCGTTTTCAAAGCACAGTACTTACTCCTGTTCTTATAGTCTCATTCCCGAGACTTTTCCCTCTCCTGTTATTTTTGAATCGTATTTATTCTCGTCATCAGGCTAAAGAAGTTAGGATGATTTTTCAATCATTTTAGGTGTTTTATTTTGTTAGGCGAAATTAAGTATCATAAAGTTGATTGTTTTTCCATTTTCATATAGCTTTAAAGCGATTATTAAAATGACATGTAATCTAAATAACATCGAACAGGGAGCGTAACGATGGGTGCTTTAACAGGCTTTCGTGTACTGGATTTAAGCCGGATTTTGGCTGGTCCTTGGTGTAGCCAGATTCTGGCGGACTTAGGTGCAGAAGTGATTAAAATTGAAAAGCCTGATCATGGAGATGACACACGAATCTGGGGACCACCTTGGCTTAAAAATAATCAGCAGGAAGATACCCATGAATCGGCTTACTACCTTTCAGCCAATCGTGGTAAACATTCGGTTGCCGTAGATTTATCTACCCCGGAAGGTCAACGCATTATCAAGAAACTCGCAGAACAAAGCGATGTAGTCATTGAGAACTATAAAGCGGGTTCATTGAAAAGATATGGTCTGGATTATGAAAGTCTGAGCCAGATAAATCCGCGTCTGGCGTACTGTTCAATTACCGGCTTTGGCCAGAATGGCCCGCGTGCGCAAGAACCAGGCTATGACTTCATTGTTCAGGGTATGGGCGGTATGATGAGTGTTACGGGTGAACGTGATGACCTTCCAGGGGGTGGTCCGCAAAAAGCAGGTCTAGCCTTTGCTGATCTGACCACTGGCTTATATGCTGCAATTGCGATTCAGGCTGCTTTATTGTCCCGTGGAAAAACCGGTGAAGGTCAGCATATTGATATGGCACTGCTGGATACCCAAGTTGCTTCCCTTTCTGTTCTAGCCATGAATTATCTGACCTCAGGTAAAGTCCCTGGCCGCTTCGGAAATGCCCATGCCAATATTGTGCCTTATCAGGTGTTTAAAGCACAGGAAGGTGAATTCATTATTGCTTGTGGGAATGACCTGCAATTTCAAGCGCTGTGTCAGGCCGTGGGTTTGACCAAAGTGGCAGAAGATCCGCGTTTCTTGAAAAATTCAGGCCGGGTTACACATCGTGAAGAACTGACCACCCTTCTGCAGGCGCATTTCTATTCTCAACCGGCAAAACACTGGGTAGATCTTATTCATGCAGTCAAAGTCCCAGTGGGCATGATCAATAACCTGAAACAGGCTTTGGAAGAAGAACAGGTTCTGGCGCGTGAAATGGTCATTCAGATGCCGCATACTCTACGTGACGATTACACCTCGATTGGTTCGCCGATTAAACTTTCCAAGACCCCGGTAAAATATAAAAAAGCACCACCGTGTCTGGGTGAAGATACCGACGCCATCTTGAGCCAGTATTTAAGCCCTGCTGAAATGGAAGAGCTGAAAAGTAAAAAAGTCATCCAGCAGCGCTAAACTGCTCAGCAATAAAAAAAGGAATCGAAAGATTCCTTTTTTATTTTGACTATGTCATTTCTCAGCAGGCTTTGGCATCCGGCTGCACGGTTTTAGGCAACTCACGGCGTAGAATTTTACCGACTGCAGACTTTGGCAATCCAGACAAAAACTCAATATATTTTGGCAGCTTATAACTGGTCAATTGTAGTCTCAGATAAGTCATGACTTCATTCTCGGTCAGACTGGTATCCTGTTTTACAATAAAGGCTTTCGGAACTTGTCCAGATTTTTCATCATCCACTCCAATGACGGCACATTCCAGTACTTTAGGATGTTTGGATAAAACGCCTTCCAGCTCATTTGGATAGACATTAAAGCCGGAGACCAGAATCATGTCCTTTTTACGGTCCAGAATAGTGATATAACCCTGCTCGTCCATACAACCGATATCACCTGTCAGGAAGAAACCATCTTTGGTAAATACCTGTGCTGTTGCTTCCGGTTGCTTCCAGTAACCTTTCATCACCTGAGGGCCGCGAATAGCAATTTCTCCAGCCTGATGAAGTGCTACAGGTTTTCCTTCATCATCCAGAATCTGAATTTCTGTGCCTGCCAATGGCAAGCCAATACTACCGCTAAAGCGCTTGCTTAAAGGCGGGTTAAATGTTGCCGTTGGTGAGGTTTCAGAAAGACCGTAGCCTTCATAGATATGACAGCCTGTGACTTCGTACCATAATTCTGCCGTGTTTTTTAAAACAGATGCACCGCCGCCTGTCGTGGTTTTTAGGCGTGAGTGATCCAGCTCGCGGAAACGTGGATGATGAGCCAATGCATTAAACATGGTATTCACGCCCGGAAACACCGTCGGAGGATGCTTATGATATTGATCTACCAGTGCATCCAGATCTCTTGGATTTGGAATCAGGACATTGGCAAAACCGCGACTTAGTCCATAACTGAACAGGCAGATGGTAAAACCATAAATGTGATACAGCGGCAAGGCACAAAACACATATTCATCTTCAGTCGCATAGCGGTCCCCAAAATGACTGATAAACACCGTACTGTTTTGGGCAATATTAAATAAGATATTGCGATGACTGAGTTCAGCCCCTTTGGAAACACCTGTAGTCCCACCGGTATATTGCAGAATGACAGTATCTTCCTGCTGCTGTACAGGCGCTACAAAATCAATCACCTGTACCTGATCAATGGCCTGCTTAAAGTCAGAAAAATGTTTATCAGGATATTGCGCTGTTTGGCTATAAATTGAAACTGACTGATCCTGAATGAAATCGAGCGGATGGGTAGAAATCACATGTTTTAGCGCAGAACATTCATCCAGATTATTTAACTGTTCTAAGGTTGAGCCCAGAATAATCAAGGCTTCTGCTCCTGAATCCTGAACTTGATGATACAACTCACGCTGGGTGTACATCGGGTTTACATTAACCAGAATATAACCCGCACGAATAATCGCGAAAGTCGCAATCGGATATTGAATAATATTCGGCAACATCACCGCGATTCGGCTACCGGCTGCCAAGCCTAGATTTTGAAGATAGGTCGCCAGTTTCTGGCTATAAACGTCAATCTCCTGATAGCTGAACTTTCGATCCAGATAAAAGAATGCAGTCTTATCCTTAAACTTAAGCAGATTCTCAGCAATCATCGTACTCAAAGTTTTGTCAGGATCGGGCCGGGTAAATTCCGGATTGACGTTCCATTTTTTATATTCTTCCATCCATGGCTGACTTGTCATTACAGCACTCCTATCCTTGATTTTAAATTTATTTTGTATTGTGAAACTTTATTTTGATTAAAAAATAATAACGTTATCTTTCCTCCCAAATCAATGCAATATTTGGCTAATTTCAAATTTTTACAAATAAAATCACGAATTTTATGGCTAATTATTTGGATATATTTTATCAATTAATAATATAACATTTCTTATAGCGAAATAATAAATCAGTAAAAGCAACAAAAGAATGTGGATTCATTCTTATAAAACAACAACGTAACAAGAAAAGGATGTCGATGATGACGTATGAAACTTCAGTGCTAGAAGCTGAACGGGTCACAGTTCAGCCTAAAAAAATATGGATGACCGCGTTTATTCTATGTTTTCTTATTTTACTTTGCAGACGGTGTTGATCTGGCTTTCTTGGCCTATAGCCTTACCAGTATCAAAGCTGAATTTAATTTAACCACCGTTCAGGCAGGTGCCTTAGGGAGCTGGAGTCTGGTCGGTGGAGTGATTGGCGGTTGGGCCTGTGACCGTTTTGGCCGGGTGAAAGTTATTGTATTTTATATGATTCTTGCTTCCAGCTTATCCTGCACCTTGGGCTTTGTAGAATCTTACCATCAGTTTTTAATTATCCGCAGTATTGCAGCTATTGGACTGGGTTCCCTATACATCGCCTGTAATACCTTAATGTCAGAATATGTTCCGAAAAATACCGGAAGACTGTTCTGGCAGCACTTATGACCGGTTTACCTTAGGTTCATTATGTGCAACTTTACTGGCGGGTTGGATTATTCCTGAATATGGCTGGCGTATGCTGTACTGGATTACCATTTGCCCGATCGTTCTGGCTTTTCTGCTTTATTTCCTTGTTCCTGAGCCGGATTCATGGCTACGTTCACGTGAATTAAAACGTCAGGAAGCAGCTAGCAATGTTAAGGTGAAAAAGCAGAATCCTTATAAAGTCATTCTCAAAGATAAAAATCACCGCTGGATGTTTTTACTATGGATTTTAAGTGCAGGTGCCCTGCAATTTGGTTATGCCGGTTTAAGTAACTGGTTACCTGCCTATCTCGAATCGGATCTGGGCATCAGTTTTAAGGCCATGACTGGCTATATGGTTGGCACGTTTATGATCATGATTTTTGCCAAGATCGTCGCAGGCATTCTGGCAGATCGTTTCGGACGACGTGCCTTGTTCGCTTTTGGAACCATGGGCACAGCCCTGTTTCTTCCGATTGTAATTTATTTCAATACACCGACCAATATTTTGTACCTGATGCTCATGTTCGGCTTCTTATATGGTATGCCATTTGCCATTAATGCCACGTATATGACTGAAAGCTTCCCTACTTCGATTCGTGGTACGGCTGTAGGTGGTGCATTCAATATAGGCCGTATCGGAGCAGTATTTGCACCACTCACAATTGGATATTTTGCTCATGGAGGTTCAATTGGAACGGGACTACTAGTTATGGCAGGCGCCTATTTTATTTGTGGTCTGATTCCTGCACTGTTTATACGTGATCGCTTATATGATCCGCAAAAAGCAGATTAATCTCTATCATCTTTTGATAAAAAACCAGTCAAATAGACTGGTTTTTTAATGAATAAAATTTAAAAATCAGACGACTTTTCTTTGAACATTTTCCATGTATTCATAATGGTAACCACTGCGAATAAAATGCTGGTTTTTGTCTCTAAATGAATGCGCATAATCTGGCCAGACCAAAGTCAGCTTGCGGCTCACCGGGTCCAGATACCAGCTTTTACAGCTTTCTGATAACCAGACACTGCCTTGGGAAAGCTGCTGTAACTCCTGCATATAGGTATTTTCAGCATCTTGATCAGCTTCGAATACCTGTATCTGTTCCTGTTCAAAAAACTGCAAGGCGTCCAGTACCAGATCAAACTGGGTTTCCAGGAAATAAAGTGCTGAGTTATGCCCACTTCCGGTATTTGGACCATTTAAGATAAACAGATTCGGAAAGTTATGTACGGTTGTAGACTGATAACCCTGCATACCACTAGACCATTGCTGCTCCAGGCTTAAATCCTGTTTACCTACCACCTTTGCTGCATAAGGTGGACGTGCCGCTTCAAACCCGGTGGCGAATACGATGATATCTGCAGGGAATTCATTGCCGGACTTACTGATCACGCCATCCTTATTCACTTGAGCCAAAGCAGAATCTTCAAGCGTGACATTCGGCTTTAGAAAAGTCGGGTAATAATTATTGGACAGCAATAAGCGCTTACAGCCCGGTTCATAATTCGGTGTGAGTTTCTGCTGTAATTCAGGATCTGAAATCTGATGTTTCAAGAATTGCAGGCAGTTTTTCTTGACCCGCTCGATCTGGCTTTTCAGATTACGGCGCTGGGCAAAATTATATTCATTGCCCCAGAACAAGGAATGTCTTAACTCTGCCATGCTGTCCGGATCTTTGCGGAAAAGCTGTTTTTCTGACTCAGAATAAGGTCGGTCTGGTCGCGGCAAGATATACGGTGCACTGCGCTGCAATACGGTCAGGCTTTTGGCTGTTTTGGCAATTTCTGGTACAAGCTGTATGGCAGAAGCCCCTGAACCCACCACAACTACGCGCTGGTTTTCCAGATTTACTTCGTGATTCCAGCGTGCAGAATGCATCACCTGACCTTGAAATTTTTCTAGTCCCGGAATTTGTGGCAGATGTTCATCTGCCAGATGCCCGGTTGCTGTAATTAAAAAATTTGCTTCATAAGAACCTTTAGATGTCTGAATATTCCAGATACGTTTTTCGGTATTCCAGCTGGCTTTTTCGAGCTGAGTATGAAAATCAATATGTGGCCGGATATTTTCCTGATCACAGCATTGAATTAAGTAACGTTGAATTTCTGCCCCTTGCGGAAAGACACGTGACCAGTTGGGATTTTTAATAAACGAGAAAGAATATAAATGGGAAGGTACATCACAGGCGACACCGGGATAGGTATTATCACGCCATGTTCCGCCCACTTCTGCTGCACGTTCAATGATTTTAAAATCGTGAATGCCCTGCTGTTTAAGACGGATCGCCATGCCTAATCCACCAAAACCGCTGCCTACAATTAAAATCTTGCTGCGCTGTCCTTGAGCTTGCATTATTTTTCTCCTTTTTTTAAGGCATCATGGGCTGGATTTTCTGATTCGCCGGATACTGTTCTGGATGCTGGCTAAACTGGTTGATCAGTTGCACCACTTCCGCTGGCGCTTCAATATGGATTGCATGTCCTGAAGCTATTTCGATATAGCGGCTGTTCTGAATCGAAGCAAACAGTAATTTTGCTTGCGCTAAAGGCACCATCCGGTCTTCACGGCAAGCCACGATCAAAGTCTCCGCAGAGATGTTCGGCAAAATGGCGGTGATGTCAATGCGATAATTCAGTTCACGCTGTTTGGCTGCATCTTGAGAAGGCTTAACGAAGCGTGCCAGATCCAACACCTGCTGTTCACTACGTGCAGACAAATAATCATCGCTATACAGGCAATAATTCACAAAATGCGGTAAAACTGCGGATTGATCGTTAAATAGCTGTTGCCAGATCGTGGTCCGTAGTTGTTGCACCGAGCTGGTTTTTGCCCAACCTGCTAACAGAATCAAACGTGCCACGCGCTGTTTAAGACTCGCAGCTACTTGTGCAGCAATCACAGCACCAAGTGAATAACCCACCACAGTAATTGCTTCATCTTCTGCAACTGCATGCTGGATCAGTGCTTCAACTTGTTGACTAAAATCAGTCACTGCCAGATCGGCTTTATCTGGAGTATGCAAATCAAGCGATAAAACCCGCTGATGGATACCGAGCATGGGGAAAATATGGCTGAAATGCTTGTCGGTATTTCCACCCGTACCATGGATCAGAATGATGGTGGGATATGAGGATTTCTGTCCGACTTCATGATAAGTCAGTTGCAGATCACCATAAGGACATTGTCGAGTAATCGTGTCTAAATCCATATAGACTCCTGATCTTGTTGTTTTATGGCCGATGTAATACTGAAAAGTACCTATCGATATTGAGTTTTGTGCAGGATAAAAAAAGTAGTAACAAAAAAAGACCCACGATCGAGAGATTGATCGTGGGCAAAAGGATTAATCGAATTTAAACTCTTCAGGAGTCAGCAGGAACAGGCTCTCACCACCGGCCTGAATATTGGCAACGTGAGTTGAAGTTCTTGGCAGAATCCGGGCAAAGAAGAATTGTGCCGTTTTGATCTTCGCTGCATAGAACGGATCAGTATTACCTTCTTCAATCTTTTGCTGCGCCGTAATCGCCATTTTCAGCCATAAATACGAAGACACCACATAACCAGAGAAATATAGGTAATCCACAGATGCCGCACCGATTTCATTGGCAGACTGTTGTGCCTGAGCCTGAATCGTTTTGGTTAATTCTAGCCATTGCTCAGTCAGCTGGCTCACTTGTGCAACCTGCTGGTTAAACTGGGCATGTTGCTGATGCTCTTTAACAAAGCCCTGAATCTCATCCGTTAATGCAGTGAGCAAACCCAATTTTGAACCTAGCACTTTACGCGCCAGCAAGTCGATTGATTGAATTTCAGTAGTACCTTCATACAGACTGGCAATACGTGCATCACGGGCAATCTGTTCCATGCCATGTTCAGCAATATAGCCGTGTCCACCAAAGACCTGCATACCGTGTTTGGCAGCTTCTACACCTGTTTCGGTCATTAAGGCTTTAGCAATTGGAGTCAATAATGCCAGACGGTCTTCTGCAGCTTTCTTCTCTTCAGGATTATCCGTTGCTTCAGCGATATCAGCATACGTTGCCAGATAATAAGCCAAGGCACGTGAACCTTCTGCAAATACCTTTTGAGTCAGTAGCATATTACGCACTGCCGGATGCACGATAATTGGATCCGCAGGCAGGTTTGGCTCTTTCGCACCTTCAAGTGAACGCATCGCCAGACGGTCTTTGGCATAAGCCAACGCGCCTTGATAAGAAGATTCAGCTGCAGCCAAACCTTGAATCGCTGTACCAATACGCGCAGAGTTCATAAAAGTAAACATGCAGTTCAAGCCGCGGTTTTCAGGCCCGATCAGGAAACCTTTGGCATTATCAAAATTCAGTACACAGGTCGCATTGCCATGAATACCCATCTTGTGTTCAATCGCGCTACACACCACACCATTGCGTGAAGCCACATTTCCAGCTTCATCCAGATTGTATTTAGGCACGATAAACAGCGAAATACCTTTAGTACCTGCAGGCGCATCCGGTAAACGCGCCAATACAATGTGTACGATATTTTCAGCCAGGTCATGCTCACCTGCTGAAATAAAGATTTTCTCACCGCTGATACTGTAGCTGCCATCTTCATTTGGCACCGCTTTAGTACGGATCAGGCCCAGATCAGAACCGGCATGTGATTCAGTTAAACACATGGTTCCGGTCCAGCGACCTGCAATTAAAGGTACCAGGAATTTCTGTTTCTGTTCATCGCTACCATGATGCTCTAAAGTACGCATCGCACCATGAGACAGGCCTGGGTACATACCCCAAGACCAGTTAGTCGCCGTAATAATTTCTGAAATAGCAATACGGTATAAGGTCGGGAAGCCTTGGCCACCATATTTTTCATCACCAGTTAATGAGGTAAAACCAAGTTCTACATATTTGTCATAAGCAGCTTTAAAACCATCCGGTGTAGTCACGACGCCATCTTGCAGACGGCAGCCCTGCTGGTCGCCTGTCGCATTAATTGGTAGAAGTTCGTTTTGGCAAAAATCAGCAGCGACTTCCAGATATTGTTCCATAATATCCATAGAAACTTTGTCTGCGAACTTTGCATAGCCTTCGTATTTCTGTTCAACATTGAGCAGATCTTTCAGGACAAACTTCATGTCTTTTAATGGCGCAATATAATTTCTCATCGTAATTCCCTTGTATGAGTTCTAATTTGTATATTTATGACAATTAATTTCATAATACGAAATTATGTTTTAGGTCGAATATAATATAAGTGCATGGATAAAATCTAGTCATGACATAAAAAATCACATTTAAAAAATTAAAACTTTGGTATAAAAAAGCCATTCGGTAATGAATGGCTTTTTATTAAATGATCAAAATAAATCGATCTAGCGCGGGAAAAACTGAGCCAAACGTTGCTGAACAATCTGTTCTGCTTCTTGCATGATATTGTCAATCAGCGTTTGACAGGTCGGGATATCATGGATCAATCCCATGACTTGACCTGCTGTCAGTACGCCTGCATCTACATCGCCATTTTCCAAAGCCAGCTTGCCTTTTAAGCCACTGACATAAGGGCGAATCTGTTCAAATTCCAGATTTGGATCTTCACCCATTTTAACGACGAGGTCAGATACCGCATTTTTCGCAACACGCGCAGTATTTCTGAACTGGCGGTAAAGCAGATGCGTTGCCCTTTCATCATTGTCGACATAAAACTGCTTGATGTTGGGATGGATTGGCGCTTCTTGTGTGGCACAGAAACGTGTCCCCATATTGATGCCTTCAGCACCTAAAGCGAGTGCTGCTACCAGACCACGACCATCCGCAAAACCACCACTCGCTACAATCGGTATAGTGAGCTGATCAGCGGCTGCTGGAATCAGGATTAGTCCAGGAATATCATCTTCACCCGGATGGCCGGCACATTCAAAACCGTCAATCGAGATCACATCCGCACCGATTCGTTGTGCTGAAAGTGCATGTCTGACCGAGGTACATTTATGAATCACAATGATGCCGTGCTGTTTAAAGGCCTCAATATGTTCATGTGGCTTGTTACCTGCCGTTTCTACAATCTTGATTCCACTTTCAATAATGGCCTGACGATATTCGGCATACGGCGGTGGGTTTACAGCGGGTAATAAAGTTAAATTGACCGCAAAAGGCTGATCCGTCATTTCACGGCAACGTGCAATTTCCTTGGTCAGCGCTTCAGGTGTGGGTTGTGTCAATGCCGTCAGCGTTCCCAAACCACCCGCATTGGAGACTGCACTGGCCATTTCTGCGGTACCGACCCACATCATGCCGCCCTGAATAATCGGATAGCGAATGCCTAAAAGCTCGGTGATACGCGTTTGAATTTTCATGAATGCTCTCCTTAGCGTCCGGTAAATTGTGCAGGGCGTTTTTCGACAAAGGCCTGCACACCCTCTTTGTAGTCCTGGCTACTTAAGGCCAAGTATTGCAGGTTTTGTTCCAGCTCCAGTTGCTGATCCATGCTATTTTCAGCACTGCGTTGCAAAGCCTGTTTGGTTAAGGCCAGTGCATAGGTCGGCTGTCGTGCCAGTCGCTGTGCAAGCTCATCGATATAAGCATCAAATTCTGCATCAGGGATCATTTTCCAGATCATGCCCATTTCAGCAGCCTCTTTGGCATGCACAGGTTCACCGAGTAAAGTCAGTGCCATAGCGCGTGCATAACCAATTAAACGCGGCAACATCCAGGTGCCACCAGCATCAGGAATCAAGCCAATTTTTGAAAAGGCTTGAATAAATTTGGCACTTTCTTTGGCAATGACCAGATCGCAAGCCAGCGCGATATTGGCCCCTGCACCGGCAGCCACACCATTTACTGCCGCAAGCACCGGTTTGGGACTTTTACGAATCAGGTTGATCAAAGGATTATAATATTTGGCTAGAGAGCCTTCGGGAGGCAACGGCACACTACCGAGCTGCCCGGCACGTTCTTTTAAATCCTGTCCCGCTGAAAATGCCCGACCATTACCACGAATCACAATCACCCGAATATCCGAGTCTGTATTCCAGCTTTTCAGCACCTGCTGCACTTCCTCATGCATTTGCCGATTGAAACTGTTCAGTGAATCTGGACGGTTAAAACTTAAAGTGGCAACGCCTTGCTGAACCTGGGTCTGAATCATTTCCCACATCATCAATTTCCTTATTTTTTGTCTGTATCCCTACAATTAATAGCCTTTATTGACATCCACCTGATGACACAAATCCAGCCCTTGATTTAAACGACGGTCATTTTCCAGAATCTGCTCTACCACCACAGACATCGGCGCATGTGAGGCGACATGTGGCGTTACCACAATTTTTTCGTGCTGCCAGAATGGATGGTCCGCAGGTAACGGCTCCTGCTCAAAGACATCGACAATTGCACCACGCAGATGACCAGAATCCAGCGCATCCAATAAATCCTGCTCGATTAAATGCTGGCCACGCCCGACATGAATCAAAGCTGACTGTTCAGGCAGTTGCTGAAATAATTCAGCAGAAAGAATCCCAGTATTCTCTTCGGTAAGGGGTAGCAGGTTAATCAGAATCTGACTTTGCGCCAGGAACTCGGAAAGCTGTTCTTGACCCACATAACTTTTAACTTGATTAATATCTTTTGGGGAATTCGACCAACCAGAAACTTGATAGCCCATGTCTGCAAAACGTTCTGCTACGTATCCGCCCATATGCCCGAGTCCCATAATCCCGATCTGGATATGATGGCTATAGCTCTGGCGATACTGCTTCCACAGTTGCTGCTTTTGCTGCTGGATCATGCGGTCAAAATAGCGCTGAAAATACAGCACACCCCAAAGCAGATAATCAAACATGCCCTTTTGATGATGTGGATCCAGTACCCGGCAAACGGCTTGATCTGGACGTACAGCATTTAAGTTTAAATGTTCTACCCCAGCAGCAATCGAATGAATCAGGCCAAGCTTTGGTAGCTGCTGCACTTTTTCCAGATCTGGAAACCAGGCAGCGACTGTGGTTGCCTGTTCAGCTTCAGGACTGTCCACTGTACAGAAACTGCCAGCAGGCGCATATTTTTGAAAAGACTTGACCAGAATGGCTTCAATATTTGGTACAGAACTGGAAATAACAATCATGATGCATACTCCGTATATTGATGCTCAATCAGGGACAAAGCGGCCTGCCAGGCACGCTGTAAAATCGGTTCAATGAGAGGACTGGCGAACTGCTTGGCTGTTTTAATTCGGACTTCTTCTGCTGGATAATGCAATTCAGCACCGCCGCTTAAGGCTTTCACCTGTGCCTGACAGGCGCGCTCCAGGAAATAGATTTCATGAAAAGCCCGCGCAATGGTTTCCCCAGCCGTTAATAGGCCATGATTGCGTAAAATCATGGCGCGATGGCTGCCCAAGTCCTGAATCAAGCGTTCTTGTTCATCAGTTGAAAGCGCGACGCCTTCATATTCGTGATAGGCCACATGCTGATAAAATTTCATGGCGTGCTGGGAAATTGGGAGAAGCCCGTGTTTCTGAGCAGAGACGGCAATACCATCTGCAGTATGCGTATGAATGACACAGTTGAGATGAGGATGCGCGTCATGAATCGCAGAATGAATTACAAAACCTGCCATATTGACTGGCTTGTCCTGCTCATAGCTTTCTACCACCTGTCCTTCATGATTAATCTTCACCAGCGTTGAGGCACGCATTTTTTCAAATGCGACACCATATTGGTTAATCAGAAAACAGTCTGGTTGATCTGGGACTCTTAGGCTGATATGAGTATCAATCAGGTCGGTCATCCGATAATGCGCAATAATACGATAAAGTGCTGCGAGTTCACAGCGTGCCTGCCATTCAGCATCTGTGACGAGATTTTTTATTGTCATCATTCCATCCTGGAAAAATATAGCATTTCGATCACTATCTGTTATATCATAATTTTAGAAAAACAGAATATTATTTCATAAAGCGAAATATTTTTATTAAAGGGAAGCTATATGACTACAGCTCAAATGAATGGACTCGAATATTTAACTGCAATTAAAAATGGCGAATTGCCTGGTTCAGCGATGGGACAATTGATTCCCATGAAACTCAGTGTTGTCCGTGAAAACTATGTGGAATATGAAGTTTATCCAGATGAACGTCATTTCAACCTGCAAGGTGGCATTCATGGTGGATTTTGCGCCACTGTTCTGGACAGTGTAACCGGTGCAGCAGTTCATACTACAGTTGATGCTGGCGTCAGTTTTTCAACCATTGACCTGAATGTCAAAATGCTCAAAGCCATGAAAAATGGTGAAACTTATACAGCCATTGGTGAAGTAATCCGGATCGGTCGTAATGTGCTGACTTCAGAAGGCCGAATTGTCGACAAAGACGGTAAAATTTATGCCTTTGGTTCAGCAACTTTATTAGTCACTAGCCGCAAATAATCCTGACGCTGATTAAATTAATCCCTGCGATATGCAGGGATTTTTATTTCTATATAAATAATCCAATAAAAAATGCCATGTATATCAGCTATACATGGCATTAATACGATGACTAAAGTGGTTATGCAGCTTCAGGGTTTTCAATCACCATCGCAAGACCTTGACCTAGACCGATACATAAGCTGATCACGGCATATTTTTTACCAGTACGCTGTAATTGACGCGCAACAGTTAAAGCCAAACGCGCACCTGAACAGCCCAATGGATGGCCAATCGCAATACCACCACCATTTGGATTCACACGCGGATCATCAAATGCAACATCCAAGCCT
Source organism: Acinetobacter sp. NIOH-H-8 (assembly GCF_046635365.1). Classification (NCBI taxonomy): domain Bacteria; kingdom Pseudomonadati; phylum Pseudomonadota; class Gammaproteobacteria; order Moraxellales; family Moraxellaceae; genus Acinetobacter; species Acinetobacter sp. NIOH-H-8. The sequence continues at coordinate 128,712 of NZ_JBHDVN010000002.1, read as the reverse complement.
TTCAGGCAAGATAATACCTGGCTGGCAAATGCTTCATTGATCTCGATAATGTCCATATCATCTAGCGTCAAACCTGCACGTTTTACGGCTTTTTTGATTGCTTCGATTGGACCCGCGCCCATGATGCGTGGCTCAATGCCAGCGGCTGCAGAAGACAGGATACGTGCTAAAGGTTTTAAGCCATACTGTTCCTGAACTTTTTCACTGCCGATAATCAGTGCTGCAGCGCCGTCATTGATACCTGATGCGTTACCCGCAGTCACTACACCACCTTCGAAAAGCGGTTTTAGCTTGGATAATGCTTCAAATGTTGAAGATGGACGTGGATGTTCATCTTCAGTCACTAATTTAGGCGGCAATTTACGCCCTTGTGAAACTTCAATCGGGGTAATTTCACCTTCAAAGAAACCTGCTTCTTTTGCAGCTTGATATTTCGCTTGTGATGCAGCAGCAAAAGTATCTGCCTGTTCACGCGTAATGCCAAACTCTTCAGCGACGTTATCACCTGTTTCCGGCATGCTGTGCGCGCCAAACTGATCGGTGAATTTACGGTTCGGGAAACGTGTACCAATGGTGGTGTCATAGATTTTGGCATCACGTGAATACGCGCTTTCAGCTTTAGCCATTACAAACGGTGCACGTGTCATGCTCTCTACACCACCTGCAATATACAGTTCGCCTTCACCTGCGGTAATGGCACGTGCTGAATCGATCACAGCACCCAGGCCCGACGCACATAGACGGTTAACTGTTTGACCTGGAACGGTCACTGGCATACCAGCAAGCAATGCTGCAAATCGAGCCACATTACGGCTGTCTTCACCGGCTTGGTTCGTGCTACCAAAGATCACATCTTCTACGTCAGCTGCTGGAATACTGGTTTTTTCTAGCAGATTTTTAATGACTGTTGCTGCCAGATCATCTGGACGCACAGTGGCCAGGCTTCCTGCGTGGCGACCGATTGGTGAACGTAAACCATCATAAATATAGGCATTTAACATGAGTGTTATTCCTTTAACTTTTTAATTAATGTGTAGTATGAACAAGAGCTAAACCGAGCTGAACGCGGCGGCGCAACCAAGGACTTGGGCGGTAACGCTGGTCACGAGTAATCGCAGTCATACGATCCAGAATTTTCAGGATTTTTTCAGCTCCCAGCACATCCCCCCATTCAATTGGGCCATATGGATAGCCAAGGCCTAATTTCACCGCGATATTGATATCTTCTACAGTTGCAACGCCTTGCTGGGCAATATCACAGCCGAGATTCACAATCATTGCCAAAGCACGCTGAGCCACAAAACCAACACTTTCCTGAATTGTGCTCGCGGTCACACCATCCAGATTGAAAATCGATTGTGCTGCATGAATCAGTTCAGCTTTGGTCACAAACGTTGGCATCAAGGTACGGTGTTTATTTAGGCCATAAAGCAGATCAATGCAGACTACTTGCTGCGGAGACACCTGATAGCGGACTGCGGCTGAAGTGGCATCTTCGCCATAAGTGGCAATCAGAATTAAAGCATTTGCTGAAGGTGCTTCTGTTTGCTCGATCTGAATATTGAACTGCTGCAGATATTGCTCAAGCGCCTGACGGTCTTCGCTATATTCTGTACCTAACCAAACCGATGGATATTGATCCAGCTTTTCAACCAAGGTTGGAGCCACATCACCTACTTTGCTCCCTGAAGTGTAATCATAAAAACCTTTACCGGTTTTACGACCTAGCTGTTTAGCAATAAAACGCTGGCGGGTAATCACGCTTGGGCGGTAACGCGCTTCTTCATAATATTGGTGATAGATCGATTCGCTCACTGGATGAGATACATCCATCCCGGTCAGATCGCCTAACTCGAATGGCCCCATCTTGAAACCGATCCCGTCACGATAGATGCGGTCAATGTCATAAAATGGAGTGACATTTTCATTCAGAATCGCATAGGCTTCGCTACCAAAAGCACGGCCAGCATGGTTGATAATAAATCCTGGGGTATCTTTGGCTTTTACCGGGCGATGTCCCATTTTCGTAGATAACTGAGTGAGCGCATCCACAATATCAGCACGGGTATTAAAGCCTTCAATGACCTCAACCACTTTCATCAGTGGAACCGGGTTAAAGAAGTGATAACCAGCAACACGTTCTGGCTGACTGCAATTAGCAGCAATCGCACTAATCGACAATGAAGATGTATTAGATGCCAGAATCGCTTCCGGTTTTATGATACCTTCCAGTTGCTGCATCAGTTTTTGTTTGATTTCCAGATTTTCAATAATCGCTTCAACGATTAAATCGCAATCTTTCAGGTCTTCGATCTGCTGAGCAATGGATAAATGAGCAAGATCTTCAGCAGCTTTTTCATGGCTGAATTTACCTTTATCAGCCAGGGTATTTAATGTTTTAGCCAGCTTTTCCTGTGCCTGTTCAGCAGCACCTGCTTTGGCATCAAACAACACGACATCGTGGCCAGATTGAATTGCGATCTGGGCAATGCCCGCACCCATGGTACCTACACCAATAATACCGATTTTCTGAATTTGAATGCTCATGCTTATCGTCCCTGATAATTTGGTTTACGTTTTTCGATAAAGGCTTGCATACCTTCTTTTTGATCTTCTGAAGAAAACAGCATCTGGAAAGATTTACGTTCCAGCATTAAGCCGGCATTGAGTGGCACATCTTCAGCCAGTAAAGCCACTTCCTTGATTTGTTCAAGCGCAATTGGCGGCATTTTTGCCAAACCTTCAGCCATTTTGATTGCTGTTGCAAGGGTTTCGCTGTCTTCAGTTACTTGAGACACCAGACCAATCTGATACGCTTCTGGTGCAGGAACCAGACAACCCGTCATAATGATGCGCATTGCATGAAATTTACCCACGGCACGGAATAAACGCTGTGTACCACCAGCACCCGGCATTACCCCTACTTTGACTTCAGGCTGACCGAACTGGGCACTTTTTCCAGCAATGATAATGTCCGCATGCATTGCCAGTTCACAACCGCCGCCCAATGCATAACCGTTTACTGCTGCAATCACTGGTTTTGAACATTGTGCAATCGCTTGCCAGTAACGTTCGGTACGACGCTGCATCATCTGGATCGTTTCAGCATTTGCCAGTTCTTTAAGGTCAGCGCCTGCAGCGAAGTCAGTTTCACCGCCAGTGAGAATAATGGCACGGATATTTTCATCGTCATTCAATTGCAGAAAAGCCGCAGCCAGTTTCTGACGCACTTCTGTATTCAGGGCATTTTTAGCTTCTGGACGATGGATCTTGACCATCGCCACATGTGTCGAGATTTGCTCTACTTGAACTACCTGTTCCATCAAAAATCTCCATTTATTTTGTATAGCGAAATTTTATTTTATATAAAACTACGGTTTCTAGACCCATAAATCAAGATTTTTTCTCTCAAAAACTCAAAAAAGTTATTTTTTAATAAAAATTAGAGTAAAAACTCTTGTTCAGTTGGCTATTTTATGATTAATTGATTTCGCAATACGGAATTAATTATTTAATTCGAATTTTGGTTATTCATTTATGTAAATATTAACCACAATACAAAATAAAAAAATTAATTTCCGTCATAAGGATACTACGTTGTTCAGTGATTTTTCACTCAAGGTGAAACGGAAAAATCAGATCCAGCCTGATCGTAACAGGGCGAATGCGCACAGACGCTTAGACCTTAGATGAGGAAAATGCTTTTCCGTGAGGAAGAAAATGGATTTAGCGGTAGCAGAGGAATGCTACTTTAATATATAGAGGATATAAGAATGACAAGCGATACCATCGTAGCTGAGGAAACTAAAACGGGGGTCTCCTCCGACGACACCGTTAAGCAGGCACCTAAACGCCTGTGGATGACGGCCTTTGTCTTCGCTTTTTTGATTTTACTATGTGACGGTGCAGACATTGGTATTCTGGCTTTCAGCTTGACCAGTTTGAAAGCAGAATGGGGGCTAACTTCTGTACAGGCCGGTGCCTTGGGAAGTTATTCTCTTTTGGGTATGGGGATCGGTGGCTTTATTGGCGGATGGGCCTGTGACAAATTCGGTCGCGTACGTGTCATCGTATTGGCCACTATTTCCTTCTCGATTTTGTCTGCCTATTCAGGTTTTGCCCAGTCTTATCAAGAGTTTGCGATTTTACGCACCCTTTCGTGCTTAGGTTTAGGCTGTTTATATATTGCCTGTAATACCCTGATGTCAGAATACGTACCGACCAAATACCGTACTACAGTACTGGCAACATTAATGACTGGTTTCACTTTAGGCTCATTGGTGATTACCATGGTTTCTGGCTGGATTATTCCTGAATTCGGCTGGCGTATGCTGTACTGGGTAACAATTGCCCCATTAGCTTTGGGTATTTTGATGCACTTCATGGTACCAGAGCCAGAGTCATGGAAACGTGTCCGTGAAATGAAAAGAACTGGTCAGATCGTGGATAATGATGCCAAAAAAGGCAATCCATATATCACCATTCTTAAAGATAAAACCCATGGCAAGATGTTCATCTTGTGGTCTTTCAGCTCTGGTTTCCTGCTATTTGGTTATTTCGGTGTAAGTAACTGGTTACCAAGTTATCTTGAAGCTGAATTAGGTATTAAATTCAAGGAAATGGCGCTATACATGGTAGGTACCTTTGTCACCATGATGTTTGCCAAAATCATTGCAGGTTATGTGGCTGATAAAATTGGTCGTCGTATTGTGTTTGCTTTCGGCACCATGGGAACAGCGCTGTTTATTCCTGTTGTCGTATATATGCACAATGCCGATAACATTGGTGTGCTGATGCTGATCTTCGGCTTCCTGTACGGTATTCCATATGCGATTAATGCAACCTATCTCACTGAAAGTTTCCCAACTGGTGTTCGTGGTACAGCAGTCGGTGGTGCATTCAATATCGGTCGTATCGGTGCAATCTTCGCTCCAATTACGATTGGTTATCTAGCGATGAATGGTTCGATCGGTACGGGTCTATTGGTGATGGGTGCAGCTTACTTCCTTTGCGGCTTGATTCCTGCCCTGTTTATTAAAGACCGTTTATACGATCCACAAAAAGCAGAATAAGTTTTAACTTAGGAGAGCTATGAATTCATTGCCCTCCTTCATCCATATTTTTATGACTTTAAATATCGAATACATACCCTTTGACCTGAACAGGATGTTTCTGGGTTGAACGAGAATCGTATTCATCATTCAAAAGTCAGCATCTCTGCATTTAGCAATGAGAGCAATGACAAGGAAAGATTTTCCTTTTTAGATATCAGAAAATTTCTTTAGGGATTAAGAAATGAAAAAATTAGTTTTAGCGACGTTATGTGGTATTGCTTCAGCACAGGCATTTTCAGCAGAAGCTTCTGAAGACCGGATGCAGTTTTTAGAATCACAGTTAAAGCAAATCCAGGCCGAACTGGAACAGCAAAAAGCCGCGCAACTTGCGTTAAAGAACCAGCAAGAAGAAGCCAAAGCACAAGACTCTAAAACTTTGAGTTCAATGGTAGATAATGTCGATGTTTATGGATTGATTCGCTTTGATGGCGCAGTCGATTTCAAAAGTACTACTGAAGCTCGTGGCCGTACCATTAACCAGATTAATAAAGTGCCTTTCACTGAACCTGACTCTACCCGTTCAGATTTTACTGCAGCTGCCAGCCGAATTGGTTTCTTGGCGAAAGACTTGGGTGGAAACCCGAATGTTTCTGCACGCTTAGAAGCCGACTTCTGGACCAATAATGGTAAAGGTGACGGTGGATTACGTATTCGTCATGCCCACTTAAAATACTATAACTGGACCTTTGGTCAGGCCTGGTCATTAATGTCGACACCGGAAATTAGTACTGAAGCTGTCGATTTCAGTTTATTGCTGGGTGGATCAGTTCTACGTACCCCTCAAGTCAGCTATGCTTTCAAACTTGATCCGGAAAATACCTGGAATGTAGGTCTGGAGTATATGGCCGGTGGTGATCGCTCTTCTGCCTTGCCTGCTTTAACCACTAAATATGTTCATCAATCAGGTCCGCTGCATTTATTGGCTCAAGGCTTTGTCAATCAAAAGCAGGCGCAAACAGATACAGGTGATATTGAAAAAGTTGGTTGGGGTGTAGGCCTTGGTGGACGTTATCATCTCAATGATCAAAACTCGATTCAGGGTAACTATTTCCATATGGTCGGCGACCAGCGTATTGCAGCTTTCTTGACTCAAGGTTCAACCACCGACGGTGCTGCCTGGGGTGGAGATTACTCAGTCGATCCAATCAATAATGAACTTCTACTGAATGAGTTTAATAGCTTAAATATCGGCTTTACACATAAATTCACGCCGAAACTACGTAGTAGCATTAATGCTAGCGTTGTTGATTTTGATGATTCCAGCGACTATGCACGCGCGAATCCTGAAACCAATAAACGTTTAACTGACTATGTAGCAAACGTGATTTATTCTCCAGTTCCAAAGGTTAATCTGGGCGCAGAATATCACCACGGTAAGCGTGAAACTTTTGATAATCGAGAAGCGGATGTTTCTCGTGTGAACTTATCAGCGACTTATAGTTTCTAAAGCCTTAGGAGACAAGGATGTCAGCCCAAGGGCAAATTTCAAGAAAGTTTATGTTTATGATGGCTATGACCTGCGCACTCTGCGCAGGTTGTAACTATTTTAACCAGCCATTAATTTATTCTATTGCAGAGGATCTGCATATCAGTGTGGCCGAGTCTGGCTGGACTGTCGTTTTAACCCAGATTGGTTATGCCACTGGGTTATTTTTGTTTGTACCTCTAGGCGATTTATTTGAAAAACGTCTCTATATTTGCAGCCTCATGCTATGTACCGGACTGGCACTGATCGGACTTTCTGCCAGTACTAATCTGCATATGCTCTATGGTTTTACTCTACTAGCTTCTTTCTGTTCGATTACCACCCAGATTCTAATTCCTTTTGCGGCCAACCTTTCTCAACGAGAAAAAAGTGCTGAAGTGGTCGGTCTGCTGATGAGTGGTGTTTTGGTCGGTATCCTGTTTGCCCGAACTGTATCAGGACTGATTTCTACCTTATGGTCCTGGCACGCCGTATACCTATTGAGTGGCTGTTCTATTCTCTTGCTCAGCATCGCCATGTGGTATCAGTTACCTAAAGCGAAAAGCCAGCTACAAATGAGCATCTTGCAGATTTATCGCTCACTATTTACCTTTGCCAAAACCGAACCGATGCTGATTCGACGCAGCATCATTGGTGGTTTGGGCTTTGGGATGCTGAGTATTATTTTTACCACCATGACTTTTGTGCTGGCGGAAGCACCCTATCATTTTAATGATTTCCAGATTGGCTTGATGGGCATTGTTGGTGTGGTTGGCATCTGGTCATCACAATGGACTGGTAAAATGATTGGACGGCACCGAGAAAAATGGGTGGCACAACTCGCTACAACGGGCTTAATTCTGGCCTGGATTCCCCTGTTCTATGCGCAAAGCTATTTATGGGTGTATATCATTGGATTAATTCCTGCCTATTTTGGGATTTCTTCGCTACATGTTTTAAACCAGAATCTGGTATATCGGATCTCAGTGCAGGCCCGTTCCCGTATTAATGCAATCTATATGACCTGTTATTTTTCAGGTGCTGGAATCGGTGCATTTCTATCGCTAAACCTATGGAAAATGTATGGTTGGTCAGCCTGTGTTGCATTGGGCTTTGGCTTTGCCCTGCTCATCTTTAGTATTAACCGCTATGACCTAAGCCGCGAACGCAATCTGGTCAATATTCAGTCCCAATCCTAATCGATTTAGACTCACACATTGTGCACTCATAGAATATAAGATTGGGTGCGCAGTACATGACACATTATCTATGTTAATTTTAGAAATTCTTTAAAGCTCATTTGTCGCTTTTTTACATAAAGATAGACTCCAAATTGGAGTATTACAAAGAAGCCTATGTTTCTTAAAATAGTAAACAATAAGTCTAAATTGCCAAAAATTAAGTCTGTAGCGAAGAGCAAGATCACTAATACGGAATGTAAGTATAAGGTTTGTTGAGTCTTACTTTGCAGTGCGGTAGCTGCATTGATATAACCAATAAGCGTTAATCCTAATATCATAACAATGATTCCGCAGATAATACCTAGGGTCATATAAGGCCCAGAGCTATATGCAAACAGGGTTAATACAGCACCAGTTAAAGCTACTAAACCTACAAATGAGCCTAATAAATTTCTTAAATAATATGTCATTCGTTACATGGTCTCTTCTAATGAAAGTTTAAAATTTTTTAGCCTTGTAGTTGCTAAGAAATGTTTTCTCTTGTTCCAGGTATATCTATTACTTCTTGTACAAATACATTAGATTGATGGCACTTAATCTTTTGAATAGAAGCCGAATGAAGATGCAATCATATTTCAAGTATTTCTGTTTTGGATTTGCAGCATTCTCTTTATTCCTAATTTATTCGGATATCGTAGATGGTAAAACAGAAATTGGTGCATATTTAGGAAATATCGGGTTATTTCTAGTATGCATTGAAATGGGCGTTCTAATGACTTATGAACGACTCACAGCTGAAGTAACGTTAAGAAATTTCTTTTCCAAAGATAAATCTCTATATCTCTCACCAGTTGGGATCTTTGCTCATACACTAGGGAAAATTGGATGTATCTTATTAATTATTGATTTTGTAATAAGCTTTGCCTAAAAATTTCTAGCCCATTTAACATAATGGCGATTATGCAAAATTTAGTTGCAATCTAAAAATAGAAATGTCCACTTTTAGAATACGTAACTAAACGCATAAAAATACAGCGTAAAAAAAATCGCAGCCTAAGCTGCAATTTTTTATGATATTTAAATAGTTTAGGTCATTATACGGATGCTTTTAACTGTGCAGCTGCACGGCCATCGAGCAACTTGCATCCGGTCTGTTGCTGAAGTTCCTCAAAACTCAAGCCATCGACCATTTCTAGCACCCAAGCCTGATTATCTTTGAGTTCAATAATGCATAAATCGGTATAAATGCGGTCAACGCAGTTTTTGCCGGTAATCGGATAAGTCAGTTCTTCCACAATTCGTGGTTCGCCATTTTTAGTGACATGTTCCATGCAGACATAGACACAGCGAGCACCAACCGCCAGATCCATCGCCCCGCCCACCGCTGGAACCGCATCCAGTGCACCGGTATGCCAGTTAGCGAGATCACCGTTCACAGCAACCTGAAAGGCGCCCATAATACAGAAATCTAAATGGCCGCCACGCATAATATCGAAAGAATCGGCAGAGTTCATAAAACTGCCGCCATCCAGCATGCTGACTAGTTCTTTACCGGCATTAATCAGATCATCATCAGCTTGATCAGGATCAGTTAAAGCGGTAAAACCCAGAACGCCATTTTCGGAATGCAAGACAATATCTTGCTCAGGCTTTAAATAACCGGCAACGCGTGTTGGTAAGCCAATGCCTAAATTCACATAAGAACCGGTCGGAATATCCTGTGCAACTTTTTCTACAATCTGTTCGCGTGTACGTTTTTGAATTGTCATTATTTGATATCTCCTACCTTCACCACATGCTGCACAAAAATACCCGGCGTTACGATAATCTCTGGATCAAGCTCGCCTAACTCTACAATTTCATGCACTTGGGCAATCGTGGTTTTGGCCGCTTTTGCCATTAACGGGCCAAAGTTTCGTGCTGCTTTACGGTAGGTCAAGTTGCCCCATTGATCAGCCTGATTGCCATAAACCAAGGCATAGTCCGCATGAATTGGATATTCCAGCACATAGTCCTTGCCATTGATATGGCGGGTTTCTTTACCTTCAGCTATCTTAGTGCCGTAACCTGTAGGCGTAAAAATAGCGCCTAGACCTGCACCCGCTGCTTGGATACGGCAAGCTAAGTTTCCTTGTGGCACCAGTTCTAACTCTACTTTTCCAGCTTTATACAGCTCTTCAAACACCTTTGAGTTATTGGCACGAGGAAATGAACAAATCATTTTCTTCACCAGTCCTGACAATAACAGGTTGGTTAGGCCACGATCACCAGAAGCTGCATTATTGTTGATGATAGTCAAATCTTTAGGACCAATATCAATCAGAGCTTCAATCAGTTCGATTGGCTGTCCTGCCAGACCGAAGCCGCTGGTCATAATATGTGCACCATCTGGAATCTGCTTGAGTATGGTTTCGATATCCTGTGTGATTTTATTCATTTAATTGCTTCCTAGCATCTTCCTGTCTTTATAAATATTTGATCAATTAATTAGTCAGCTTTTTGTGGGTCAAACAAACGGTTTTTAATGAAAATTGCCGGGATCAAACCACAAATAAAATAAGCCACACTCATGATGAGTAGACCTGTACCAATTGAGCCACCTTGCGCAAAATAACCGATGGTTAAAGGTGCCAATACTGCGCCTAGACGGCCAATGTTATAAGCGCCACCTGTTGCTGTACCACGGACTTTAGTAGAGAAACTTTCAGTCATATAAGTCGCATTAATGCCATATGGAATACCGTAAAGGAATCCGAAAAACAGCATCAGCCATAAGATATTGTCCGGTGTGTTACCAAAGACAATGATAGGAATAAAGATTGCGGTGCCCATGGTACCGAAAGCAAATACAGCACGACGACCAATTTTATCCGCAATAATGCCCGCGATCACTTTGGTACACATCATGATCAGGAAGGTCCCAATCATATAGGTAGTCATTTCTTTAAATTTGATACCTAAGTCTGATTCCAGATAAGCCGGTAACCAGTTACTTACACCGTAATAACCAAACTGTAAAAATGCAGTACTGAATGACCAGAGGATGAACATGCGACGGCTTAAAGCATCGGCAAAAATCATTTTAAACGTATTCTTCGGTTTTTCCTGCACTACGCCACTGGCTTTGGCGGCCAATCTTTCTTGACGTGCCTTTAACCAGGCTTGTGGTTCTGGTACCAGGAAGAACATGCCAATGGCAAGAACAATCGGAAGAATGGCAATATAGTAAAGGTAACGCCAGCCTAGCTCTGGAAGCAGCCATCCTGCAAGTACAGTGGCAACGACTGAACCAAGTGTCCAACCTGTCATTAAAGCAGCAAGTACTGTAGAACGATATTTTGTTGGCACATACTCTGCCATTAGAGTATTACAGGCAATATAGAGGGCACCTAAGCCAATTGCTGAAAAGAATCGCAACCATTTGAATTCTTCATAGCTTTGAGTGAAGCCCAGCCAGAAGGTTAATGAAGAGAATAAAGCGATCGCAACAACAATCACCCGCACTCGTCCGAAGCGGTCACAAGCCCAGCCACCAAAAAAGCCACCGATTGCCATACCAGCAAGTGTCCAGCTACCGAGTGCACCTGCCTGAATACTACTTAAAGAAAATTCTTGTTTGAGGCTGGTTAGACTGTAGGCTAATAGTGCAAGATCTGCACCATCTACCAATAACGCTAAAAATGAAAAGATAAAAGCCAGAATCCAGACCTTTTTCTTAGGCATATTTTCTTCTGGTAGAAGGTTTTGTTGTGAATTAAGCGTATTCATAATGTCCTTTACACTTTGCTGGCACTCCTGTGCCTTTTAGAAGTTTATGTTTCACCTAATTAATTAAATGAAACATAAAGGGTTTGATTGATCTTTAATTCTGAATCTGACTAGATTTTTAAAATCTATCCCAGAACTGGATTGGATGACTTCAATAGAAGTCAGCCAAAACAAACTAGCCAGCAATGCTGGCTAGAGGTTGATCTGCATTTAGTTGGAGAATGCAGCAATTCCTGTTTGAGCACGACCTAGAATCAAGGCATGTACATCATGGGTACCTTCATAAGTGTTGACCACTTCCAGATTCACCAGATGACGAGCTACACCAAATTCATCAGAGATCCCGTTACCACCCATCATGTCACGCGCTAAACGGGCAATATCTAAGGCTTTACCACAATTATTACGCTTGATCAGTGAAGTACCTTCTACTGAAGCAATGCCTTCGTCTTTCATACGGCCAAAACGTAAAGCCACTTGCAGACCCAACGCAATTTCAGTTTGCATATCCGCCAGTTTTTTCTGGATCAGCTGATTCGCAGCCAATGGACGACCGAACTGTTTACGGTCCATGGTGTATTGATGCGCTGTATGCCAGCAGAATTCAGCTGCACCCATCGCACCCCAGGCAATACCATAACGCGCACTGTTCAGACAGGTAAATGGACCTTTTAGACCACGAATTTCCGGGAACGCATTTTCTTCTGGAACAAAAACATTGTCCATCACGATTTCACCGGTAATCGAAGCACGCAGGCCAACCTTACCGTGAATCGCTGGTGCAGAAAGCCCTTCCCAGCCTTTTTCTAGAATAAAGCCACGAATATCACCGACATTGCCTTCAGGAGACACTTCTTTTGCCCAAACCACAAAGACATCAGCAATCGGACTGTTGGTAATCCACATTTTCGCGCCCGTCAGACGGTAACCACCATCCACCTTTTTCGCACGGGTAATCATGCTGCCCGGATCTGAACCATGATCTGGTTCAGTCAGACCGAAACAACCGATGTATTCACCGGTCGCCAGTTTTGGCAAATATTTCTGTTTCTGTTCTTCAGAACCAAATTCATTGATTGGCACCATCACAAGAGAACTTTGCACACTGGCCATAGAACGGTAACCTGAATCCACACGTTCTACTTCACGGGCAATCAGACCATAGCTGACATAATTTAAGCCGGCACCGCCGTATTGCTCAGGAATGGTTGGACCCAGCAGACCGAGTTCACCCATTTCACGGAAAATGGTTGGATCAGTTTTTTCATGGCGGAACTGTTCTAGTACACGTGGCATCAGCTTATCCTGACAGTACGCATGCGCGCTGTCACGGATCATGCGTTCTTCTTCAGTCAGTTGCTGTTCCAGTAAAAATGGATCTTGCCAGTCAAATCTAATTCTTGTGCTCATTTTAATATTTCCAATATTCTAAAAATCTGCTGCTTAAGCAGTCGCTTGTTTAATCATTTCACGTGCGATGATGATTTGCTGGATTTGAGTAGTACCTTCATACAGACGGAACAAACGCACATCACGATAGAAACGTTCAATTGAATATTCACTGATATAGCCCGCGCCACCATGAATTTGCAGACAGCGATCCGCTACACGGCCACACATTTCAGTGGCAAACATTTTCGCGCATGAAGATTCAGTGGTTACATTCTTGCCTTCGTCACGCAGACGAGCAGCATCTAGAACCATACATTTCGCCGCATAAATCTCAGCTTTAGAGTCTGCCAGCATGCCTTGGATGAGTTGGAAATTCGCAATTGGTTGACCGAACTGCTTACGTTCCACTGCATAATTTAAAGCGTCTTCCAGCATACGCTCTGCCATACCTACGCTATAGCCAGCAATGTGCAAACGGCCTTTATCCAGGACACGCATTGCAGTTTTAAAGCCAATGCCTTCAACACCACCGATCAACTGATCTTTATGAACTTTACAGTTGTCAAAAATCACGTCACAAGTGTATGAACCATGTTGACCCATTTTTTTATCAATTTTGCCCAGACTTAGGCCCGGTGTATTCGCTTCTACCAGGAATGCAGAAATGCCGCTTGCACCTTTGATATCAGGATTGGTACGCGCCATCACCGTAAATGTTGTTGCACGCGGTGCATTGGTAATAAAACGTTTGGTACCGTTTAAAATATAGTAATCGCCATCTTTAACCGCGCTGGTTTTTAAAGATGCTGCATCTGAACCTGAATCTGGCTCAGTTAAACAGAATGAACCAATGATTTCACCAGTCGCATAACGTGGCAGGTATTTCTGTTTTTGCTCTTCTGTACCGTCAATCACGATCCCGCTTGAACCGATCCCGTTATTGGTCCCGATCAAAGAACGGAATGCAGCCGATGTACGGCCTAATTCCATTGCGACCAGAATTTCCTCTTCCATGGTGATACCTAAACCGCCGTATTCCTCTGGAATGGTTAGGCCAAACAGACCCAATTCTTTCATCTGCTCGACAATACGCTCAGGAATCGCGTTGCTTTCTTCAACTTCATGTTCTAAAGGGACTAGTTCATTTTTGACAAAGTTACGAATAGTCGAAAGAAGTTGCTCAAGCATTTCCGGATCGCGAATCATAGGGATCTCCATGTTATTTAGTTCATCTGGGTAAATTCCTTTACCCTTTAATTTTAGTTTCGTAATACGAAATAAATAATCATAAAAATTCATTTTGAGCAAGAAAAATTATTAAAAATTTTATTTTTTAAGCAAAAAAGCAAATTTTTCTAGCTTTAATTAAAAATTATAGTTAGAATTTTATTTCACAATGCGAAATTTTTTAGATTGTTAGTAGATTTAGAAAAGAGTTAGATGATCTGAATCAGATCATAATTGATTCTATAAAAGCGCAGCGAGATAAGAATGTTTCAATTAAATCGTGCTGATGATTCTAGTTTTTATTGGCTCCATTTTCTTGAAATTTTATCTGGCGAACTTTAAATTTTCTAAAGATACTTAAAGATCATTACAGGTCTCAAAAACCTATAGATTCTGCATGGTTTTTAGCTGAATAGCGCTAATTGACTTAAATACAGATAAAATGAGCACTTTTTTATTTATTTTTATCATTAATAGAAGTGTTTTATTTTGTATCGTGAAATTTAATTGCTATCATATTTATTAATTTACCTTTAATTGCTCTGACCATGACAAAAAATAAAACTGGCGAAATACCTAATTTTGATGAGATCCGTTTAGATCCGATTTCACATATTCATAGAGAAAATAACCCGCAATTTATCGCGTCTATTGCACGTGGTTTAGAAATCCTGAGATGTTTTTCTGCAACGAATCAATTACTGGGCAACCAGGAAATTGCACAACTGACTAATCTGCCAAAACCGACTGTTGCCCGGATCACCAGCACGCTGGTTTCTTTAGGTTATCTAAAACAGTTACCCAATACGACCAAATACCTATTGGATGTTGGCGTATTGGCTTTGGGTTATGCGGCGCTAAGCAATATTTCGGCTCGTACACAGGCTTATCCATTTATGGAAGAAATGTCACGTTATGCGCAAGCGCCAGTGGCAATGGCAACCCGTGATCGCCTGAGCATGATTTATCTGGAAGTCGTTCACACAGAGTCTACTTTGACCATGCGTCGTCCAGTTGGCTCTACCCTGCCTATTCATAGTAGTGCGATGGGTCGTGCCTGCCTGGCTGCGATGGAAGTTAAAGAACGTGAATATTTATTTGATGCGATCAAGAAAAGAAATGAAGATCAATGGCCAACCATTAAGCGTAATTTAGAACGTGCCATTCGTGATTATCAGGATTATGGCTATTGCTTATCTCTCGGTGATTGGGCCAAAGATGTGAACTCTGTCGCAGTACCTTTAATTCACCCTAAACATGGTATTTTGACCTTTAACTGCGGCGCGCCAACTTACCTGCTCAATCAGGAAAAACTGGAAAATGAAATCGGTCCTCGTCTGATTCATATGGTTAATAACATTTCCCTGACTTTAAATAATATTTAAGCTGTTATTTAAGATTTAAATGGGCGGCAATGATCGCCCTTTATTTTTTCTTTTTTTAATTACTCCTAAGATGTTAGAGCAATATAAAAAATAGCCCATTCTAAGATGGGCTATTTTTTTAAAGATTTAAAGACTAGCAAAGTCAGCTAATCATCTTCACTTACTACGCTGCTACAAACTTGGCACGCGCTGCATGCAGTTTCTTGTAGCTGTCAATTAAACGTAGATGACGATCCAGACCTTCAAGCTGCATATTGGTTTCAGCTAAACCGTAGAAACGTACTGTACCTTCTACTGAACCGAGGACTGCATCCATACGGGCATCACCAAACATACGGCGGAAGTTGTGTTCATAGTCTTCCAGTTCCATTTCATCATCCAGAATGACTTCAAGCACGACATTCATGCACTGATAGAACAGGCCACGTTCAACCGTGTTGGTATTGTATTGCAGGAACTGTTCGACCAGGTCTTTAGCTTCTTCAAATTGCTGTAAAGCCAGATAGATCAGCAGTTTCAATTCCAGAATGGTCAGCTGACCCCATTCGGTATTTTCGTCAAATTCAATCCCGATCAAGGTACGGATCTCGGTGTAATCATCTTCATCTGCTTCTTCCAGACGTTCAACCAGAGCTTCTAGCTGTTCATCATCCAGACGATGCAGGTTCAGAATATCTTCACGATATAAAAGCGCCTTGTTGGTATTGTCCCACACCAGATCTTCCACCAGATAAATTTCAGAATAACCCGGCACCAGAATACGACAAGCGGTTGCACCTAAATGCTGATAGACCGCCATATAAACTTTGTGGCCCATCTCTTCCAGAATAGTAAACAATTCCTGAGCTTCATCGGCATTTGAGTTTTCACCATTATTGGTAAAATCCCACTCGACAAAATCATAATCAGATTTTGCACTGAAGAAACGCCAAGATACGACACCACTTGAATCAATAAAGTGTTCAACAAAGTTATTCGGTTCAGTGACTGCATTTGAACTGAAGGTAGGTTTTGGCAGATCATTCAGGCCTTCAAAACTACGACCTTGCAACAATTCAGTCAAACTACGCTCTAAAGCGACTTCAAAGTTAGGATGGGCACCAAATGAAGCAAATACACCACCTGTACGCGGGTTCATCAAGGTCACGCACATGACTGGGAACTGACCACCTAAAGAAGCATCTTTGACCAGTACCGGAAAGCCCTGTTCTTCCAAGCCTTTAATACCTTCAACAATTTTCGGATATTTTGCCAGTACATGTTCAGGTACATCCGGAAGTGCCAGTTCGCCTTCCAGAATTTCGCGTTTAACCGCACGTTCAAAAATTTCAGACAGACATTGTACTTGAGCTTCAGCCAAGGTATTGCCCGCACTCATACCATTACTGAGGTACAGGTTTTCAATCAGATTCGATGGGAAATATACAGTTTCACCATCAGACTGACGTACAAATGGCAATGAACAGATACCGCGTGCTTTATTGCCTGAGTTAGTATCATAAAGATGGGTACCCAGTAACTCATCTTCAGGATCATAAATTTCACGGGTATGTTCATCTAAAACTTCGGCTGGCAACTCGCCATTTGGACCCGGCTGGAACCATTTTTCATCCGGATAATGCACAAATTCTGCATTGGCAATATCTTCACCCCAAAACTGGTCATTATAGAAGAAATTACAGTTCAGACGCTCGATAAATTCACCCAGTGCAGATGCCAGCGCACTTTCCTTGGTTGAACCTTTACCATTGGTAAAGCACATCGGTGACTGGGCATCACGAATATGCAATGACCAGACATTCGGTACAATGTTACGCCAAGACGCAATTTCAATTTTCATGCCGAGGCCTGCCAGAATCGCAGACATATTGGCAATAGTTTCTTCAAGTGGTAAGTCTTTACCCGCAATACAGGTTAGGCTGTCTGAAGCCAGATTTGGCATCAATAAAGCCTGCGCATCGGCATCAATGCTCTCAACTTCTTCAATAACAAATTCAGGACCAGTCTGAATCACTTTTTTGACGGTACAACGGTCGATCGAACGCAAAATCCCCTGACGGTCTTTTTCAGAGATATCAGCCGGTAGCTCGACCTGAATTTTAAAAATCTGTTTGTAGCGGTTTTCAGGATCGACGATATTGTTTTGAGACAGACGGATATTGTCGGTCGGAATGTCACGCGCTGCACAATAAACTTTAACGAAATAGGCCGCACACAGCGCAGATGAAGCCAGAAAATAATCAAATGGACCTGGCGCAGAACCATCACCTTTATAGCGGATCGGCTGATCGGCGATTACCGTGAAGTCATCGAACTTGGCTTCCTGACGAAGATTATCGAGATAATTGACCTTAATTTCCATGTGGATACCTAAATATTCTTATGTGCCACCACGGACAGATAAGATGCTAAATCTGAATATACAAGCCGAATCACGGAGGAGAATTTGACTCAAAAATAAAAATAACCCGGGTTAAACCTTCAACCAGTTAGTTTCAGGATAAGCTCGAGTAAGAATGGGCGCTATTATAGAATCATTTTATGAAATTGATAATGTTTGCTCGAATTTCCTGCAGATTTATCAAAATATCTGTTAATTAAATATTCAGAAAATCTGGCTTTAAGCCGGGAACAGGCTGTTTTTATTGATACTTGCTGTTCCCGACTGGATTTCATGGACTGCGAAATGCATATTTTAAATCAGATCAAGATCCAAATTAAAAGTCATAGCCAATGCCAAACACAGCGAGATCGCGCTGCTTATCACCGAAACGGTCGTAACCACCGAAGATATAATCACCAGACAAGGTCAATTTCGGCGCAACTTCATAACTCAATCCAGCAGTTGCATAACGGAAAGCATGCTGTTTTGTGGTATTACCTAGCTCATTACCTTCATATTTACCTTCATCATTAAAATAACCACCTGCTGCACCGACATGTGCACCAAGCTTGTCATTAATCTGATGGGTTAAATCCAAGGTATAAAAAGTATCACCCTGATTGGCATAGGCCACATCATATAAATAGGTCGATACACCCGCTGTAACACTGGTCTTGTCGTTTAGTGCACGACTTACATTCAGACCTAATTCATTTGAAGTGGTATGGCTGCCACCCGGATAATAATAGGTCGCATCCCAGAAATTCCAGTCGTAGTTTTCACTGCTATAGTTATAGCCCACGATAAAATCATGTTCGACTTTATCACGACGATGTGATTTTTTGCCTTCCAGTTCCGGATAGGAATAACCTAAGGTTGAGCCCCAGTAACCGACATAAAAATTACCATAAGCCAGATTCAGCGCTGCCTGTAAAGCAACGTCATCATTTTCTGGTGCATTGGTCAGACCACGAGAGATGTATTTAGAAACTACACTGATGTTTCCACTGGTTTCAATTTTTTTTGCTTCCGCATCATCTGCAAAACAATAAACACTAGAAACAGCAGCACAGCCGAAAAGGACTGTTTGTTTGAAAATTCTCATAAAATATAAATTATATTAAGCAAAGAATGGATAACACTGAAACCGATTACAGCCTTATCCAGCTTTGGGTAAAAATAAATTTCGCTATATTCCTTGATGCAACAAGCAACAGGAATATAGCCATGACTTAAGCGCGTGGGGCCCGGTAGAAAGGCGCTGTAGAAGCAGGTAATGCCTGCTTGCCACGGATATGATCTGCAAGCTTTTCAGCCATCATGATCGTGGTTGCATTGAGGTTACCTGTAATAATGAGCGGCATAATTGAAGCATCGATGACACGCAGGCCTTGCATCTCATGCACACGCCCATAACCATCGACAACTGCCATATCATCCTCACCCATTTTACAGCTACAGGACGGATGATACGCTGTTTCTGCATGATTACGAACAAATTCATCAATTTCTGCATCAGTTTGCAGATTTTTGCCCGGACTGATTTCTTCACCACGATATGGATCCAAGGCTGGCTGATGCATAATTTCACGGGTAATGCGGATGGCATCACGGAATTCACGCCAGTCCTGTTCGGTACTCATATAGTTGAACAAAATACTTGGATGCTCAAACGGATCTTTGGATTTCAGACGAACTCGGCCACGAGATGGTGAACGCATGGAACCGACATGGGCCTGGAAGCCGTGCTCATGGATAGCATTGGTCCCATTATAGTTAATCGCCACTGGCAGGAAGTGATACTGGATATTTGGCCATTCGAACTCATCCGAAGAACGGATAAAGCCCCCCGCTTCAAACTGGTTGCTGGCACCAATGCCTTTGCCCAGGAATAACCATTCTGCGCCAATCATGGGTTGGTTATACCATTTCAATGCCGGATATAAGCTGACCGGTTTTTTGCACTTATATTGTAAGTACATTTCCAGATGGTCTTGCAGGTTTTCACCCACACCCGGCAGGTCCTGAACCACCGGAATATCCAGACTTTTTAACAATTCAGCCGGACCTACACCAGAACGTTGCAGGATTTGTGGAGATGCAATTGCACCTGCACATAGTAGAACTTCACGATCCGCAAAGACCTGAATCGGCTGTAAGGTATTTTGACCTTCAAAATATTCTACGCCAATCGCCTGATTGCGGTTGAACAGAATCCGGTTGGTCATGGCATGGGTAATAATGGTGAGATTATCCCGGCCTTTGGCCATATCCAGATAACCACGTGCCGTACTGGAACGACGACCTTGTGGTGTCACAGTACGATCCATCGGGCCGAAGCCTTCCTGTTGGTAGCCATTCAGGTCATCAGTACGCGGATAACCCGCCTGTACTCCAGCTTCGACCATGGCATGAAACAGCTCATTATTCCCATTCTTAGGCGTTGCGACTGAAACCGGGCCTGAATCGCCATGATAGTCATTGCCGCCAATATCGCGGGTTTCAGCTTTTTTGTAATAGGGTAGACACTGCGCATAGTTCCAGTGTTCCAGACCTTTAAGGCTGGCCCACTGTTCCAGATCCATAGCATTACCACGGATATAGCACATGCCATTAATCAGTGAAGATCCGCCCAGACCTTTACCACGGCCGCATTCCATACGGCGATTGTTCATGTGGGGTTCTGGATCGGTCAGATAGGCCCAGTTGTAACGGCGTCCTTGTAAAGGATAAGCCAAAGCAGCCGGCATCTGGGTTCTAAAATCCAGACGATAGTCCGGGCCACCTGCCTCAAGTAATAGCACTTTAGTATCTGGATCTTCAGTTAAACGCGCTGCCAGAACATTACCCGCAGAGCCCGCACCGATAATAATATAGTCGTAATTCATCAAATCCCCCTTATGCGCTAAATACAGACTGGAAAGGACTGAGTTCGACCTGAACCGATTTGGTCTGGGTGTAGTGCTGCAAAGTGACTAGACCATTTTCACGTCCGACACCGGAATGCTTATAGCCACCGACCGGCATTTCTGCAGGTGATTCACCCCAGGTATTAATCCAGCAGATACCTGCTTCTACCTGATGAATAATTCGGTGTGCACGGGCCAAGTCTGGTGTGACGACACCTGCGGCCAGACCATAATCGGTGTCATTGGCACGACGAATGGCTTCTTGCTCGGTGTCATAACTCAGGATACTCATGACAGGACCGAAGATTTCTTCACGCACAATGGTCATGTCATCGCGGCAGTCGGTAAATACGGTTGGCAGGACATAAGCCCCTTGGGCAAACTGTTCATCCTCAGCACGGCCGCCGCCACATAATAGGCGTGCCCCTTCTATCTTGCCTTTTTCGATATAGCCCAGCACTTTTTCCATATGCTCAAAACTGGACACTGGGCCGAAATTGGTTTCAGGATCGAGAGGATCACCCATACGGATATGTTCAACACGCTGCAAAATCTTTTCTTCAAATGCTGCTTTCAATGCCAAAGGTACAAAAACACGAGTACCGTTGGTACACACCTGACCAGAGCTATAGAAGTTGGCCATCATGGCAATATCAGCCGCCAGATCCAGATCGGCATCTTCACAGATAATCAGCGGAGACTTACCGCCCAGCTCCATAGTGACTTCTTTCAAACTAGAATTGGCAGCTTGCGCCATAACTTTTTTGCCGGTAGAAACGCCACCAGTGAATGACACTTTGGCAATATCGGGATGCGAAGTCAGATAACCACCAATTTCACCACTACCAGTCACCACATTAAATACACCATGCGGTACACCGGCTTCAGTATAAATTTCTGCCAGTTTCAACGCAGTTAAAGGTGTGACTTCACTGGCTTTGAAAATCATGGCATTGCCTGCAGCGAGTGCCGGTGCAGATTTCCATAAAGCGATCTGAATCGGATAATTCCATGCGCCAATTCCAGCGACGACACCCAAAGGTTCACGGCGGGTATAGACAAAGGAACTGCTTCTCAGCGGGATTTGCTGGCCTTCAAGAACTGGTAAAATGCCTGCATAATATTCGAGTACATCTGCACCTGTCGTAATATCAACAGTCGATGTTTCACTAAAGGCTTTACCGCTGTCCAGGCTTTCTAATTTTGCCAGCTCATCGTTACGTTCTCTTAAAATGGCCACGGCCTTATTTAAGATGCGCGAACGTTGAATCGCGGTCATTTCTGCCCAGACTTTTTGCCCTTGTTGTGCAGATTCAACCGCACGATCGATATCATTTTTTGAACAGACCTGCACTTCAGCCAGGACTTCGCCTGTTGCAGGGTTAATAGTTTGAAACGTGCTATTGGACGTTGCATCGACATATTGTCCATAGATATAAGGACGTTGCAGTTTGAGTGTTGTCAATGGAATTCCCTCGCAGATTGGTTATTTGAGTTGTTGCCGGATATATTCACTACACAGTTCAATCGGCAGTTCTGGATCAATTTCGCCACTTACTAAAGCACCTCTTAGCCAGAATCCATCAATGAGTGCAGCCAGACCTTGTGCTGCCTTCTCAGCTTGATCCTTACTCAGCTTTTTCATGAATTCATATTTAAGATTGGAATGTAAGCGGTAATGGTTTATTTGCTGTAAACGATGTAAATCGGGCTGATGCAGACTGCTGGCCCAAAAAGCCAACCATACTTTCATGGCCGCTTTATCCGTTTGTGGAGCAGTAAAATTGCCACGCACAATCGCCAGTAAGCGTTGTTCAGGGGCGCCATTCACCTGTGACTTGATTTCAGCAACAGACTTACCTAATTGCTGCAATAAGTAACGCATTGTGGCTTCAATTAACCCATTTTTACCTTGAAAATAATGACTTATGATGCCGGTTGAGACACCTGCCCTCTGAGCAATCTGACTAATTGAAGCTTCTGCAAAACCTAGCTCATTGACTGCAGCTAAGGTGGCATCAATCAGTTGCTGACGACGGATCGGTTGCATACCAACTTTTGGCATAGGACTAACCTGAATAACGGATGTAGCAATAAAAAATCACTCTGCTAAAGCAAATAGCTGAATGATGTAACAATTCATAAACGCTTTTTTAATTGAACGTTCAATTAATAAAAATTATAGTACCAGCTCACCCTTGATGTACAGCGTAGTTTGTTTTGGATTTGCAAAAGTTTGTAATTCACGAAAACAAGGAAGCTTTAGGGCCAGTTTTTGCTTTTAAATCACACTGCACTGTAGATCATCCGGCAACAAAAACGATGGTCAGAGATTTATGCAAAAGAAAAACGAAGAGGTGCAAGATAGTCTGAATAAGGTAGTCTTTTATTGTTCGGCGACGCTTATTCTCCTGTTTTCTATCATCACGATTTTATTTAATGAACAAGCCAATCTAGTCATTATTAATATTTTAAACTGGGTTAGTCGTACCTTTAGCTGGTATTACCTGCTGGCGGCAACGCTGTATCTGGTTTTTATTGTCTTTATCGCCTGCTCACGTTATGGCGAAATCAAGCTTGGTCCCAAACATTCTAAACCCGAATTCAGCCTGCTGAGCTGGTCGGCCATGTTGTTCTCAGCCGGGATCGGGATTGATTTGATGTTCTTCTCGGTCGCTGAACCCTTGTCTCATTATATGAGTCCTCCAGTCGGTGAAGCTGAAACCTTTGAAGCCGCGCGTCAGTCTATGGTCTGGACCCTGTTTCACTATGGTCTGACCGGCTGGAGCATGTACGCGCTGATTGGGGTTGCGTTGGGATATTTCAGTTATCGCTATAATTTACCACTGACAATTCGCTCTGCGCTTTATCCTATTTTTGGAAAAAGAATTAATGGCCCGATTGGCCATACGGTAGATACCGCTGCAGTACTCGGTACGATTTTTGGTATTGCCACCACCTGCGGTATCGGTGTGGTTCAGCTAAATTACGGTCTGCATGTACTGTTTGGCTTGCCGGAAAATATCTGGATTCAAACTGCATTAATTGGTGTTGCAGTCATTATTACTATTATTTCAGTCACTGCGGGTGTCAATAAAGGTATTCGGGTTCTGTCTGAAATTAATATCTATGTATCAATCGGGTTGCTGCTCTTTATTCTCTTTATGGGAAATACAGAGTTTTTATTAGCGGCTCTAATTCAGAATTTTGGTGATTATCTCAGCCAGTTCCCGAAACTCTCTTTAAGCAGTTTTCCTTTTGAGCAGCCTAAAGAATGGATGAATAGCTGGACCCTGTTCTTCTGGGCATGGTGGATTGCCTGGTCACCTTTTGTCGGTCTGTTCCTGGCACGTATTTCCCGTGGTCGTACTATTCGTGAATTTGTCACCGGGACTTTGGTTATTCCTCTGTTATTTACCCTCACTTGGTTGTCTATTTTCGGTAACAGTGCTTTATACAGTGTGATTTTTGATGGTAATACTCAGCTTGCGACAACTGTTTTAGAAAATCCAGCGCATGGTTTTTATGACCTGCTGGCACAGTATCCAGGTTTCACATTTCTCGCAGGTGTCGCCACCATTACAGGTTTGCTGTTCTATGTGACTTCAGCGGATTCAGGGGCATTGGTATTGGGGAACTTCACCACTAAATTCACTAATATTGAGCATGATTCACCGCGCTGGCTCAGTGTGTTCTGGGCCATTACTATCGGTTTGCTAACTTTGGCAATGCTCATGGCGAATGGCGTGACAGCATTACAGAACACCACGATTATTATGGGTCTGCCTTTTAGTTTCGTGATTTTCTTTGTGATGGCCGGACTGTATAAGTCCCTGCGTCTGGAGGATTTTCGGCAGGCCAGTACCAGTCTGAATGCTGCGCCTGTGGTCGGTAATGTGGATATCCTGAACTGGAAGAAGCGTCTGAGCCGGGTCATGCTGCATCCAAGCCTGTCCCAGACCCGAACCATGCTGGATAATGTTTGCAAACCAGCCATTGAGGCCGTTGCAACCGAGTTAATTGACAAAGGCATTCAAGTAAATATTCAGGAAAAATCGCTTGAGGAAGAACCTGAACTGTATCACCTGGATCTGACCATTCAGCTCGATGAAGAAGAAAACTTTGTCTATGAAATATGGCCGGTACGCTATGACACGCCAAATTTCAGTTCACGGGGTAAACGAACCAAACGTTATTACTATCGTCTGGAAAGTTATCTGTTTGAAGGCTCTCAGGGCAACGATCTGGTCGGTTATAGCAAGGAACAGGTGATCAATGACATCCTGGATAAATATGAACGCCATATGATGTATCTGCATATTAACCGGATCAGCCCAGGTAAACGTCCGCTGTTCCCGGACCGTGAAATCTAGGATATCTCAACTACGGAAGGACTGAATGATGTCAGAAAGTTTGAATGCATTTGCCCTGTTTTTCTCCCTGCTCAACCCTTTTCTGATGAGTATTTATATGCTCGGAATTATCCGTAATTCCGACGCAAAAGTATTCAACATGGCATTGATTCAGGGCAGTCTAATCAGCTTTATTGTGTTCATCATTTTTGCAAAAACCGGTGAAGCCTTCTTTAATGAAGTCTTGCATGTACGGTTTGAGTCCTTCCAGATTTTTGGTGGTCTGATTTTTCTGGTGATTGGTTATCGCTATGTCTTTGAAGGTGCGGATACCATTGGGGTGATGCGGGGTGCGCCGAATCATCTGGCGGGTACGATTGCCATGCCGTTTATGATTGGCCCCGGTACCATTTCAGCTTCAGTTATTACTGGTGTACAGCTCAGTTTAATGCAGACTATTCTGGTGATCTTTTTCACTTTATTTTTAACCTGCAGCTTACTGATCCTGATGAAATATCTGCATGATCATATGCAACACAAATATTCCAATTATATTGACCTTTATGTCGATATTGTTGGTCGTGTCGCAGCACTTTTAATCGGTACCATTGCCATTGATATGATTGTGACAGGTGTCAGTGGAATTCTGGAAGGCTAGTTTTATACAAGCTGACAGGATAAAAAAGCGGGTAAAAATGCCCGCTTTTTTTATAAAATGATGATTTTAAAATTTAAACGACACGCCTGCATAGGTCGAGAAGCCTTCACCCGGTGAAGATCGTGCTCGATCTTCACCTTTGTCGTCATAACCTGGAATCACCACTGCTGCATATTTTTCATCCATAATGTTCTTGAAGTTAACCCAAGCACTCCATGACTGATCTTCTGGCGCATATCCCAGATCAATACCCCAAATCTGATAATCATCACTGAAGCGGCTATTGGCATAGTCATGTGCCATCTTCGATGCATATTCAGTATTTAGCCCCACATAAAGACCGTTATTCAAGGCATAACCGAGCCGTGCCTGATAAAGGTGTTTTGGAATTCCCGGTAACTGGTTTTTGCCAAATAAAGGATCGTTTTTATACTGGAAATCACTCAAGGTATAAGCTTGACGTAGACGAAGCTCGCCCTGCTGTGATGCATACAATGGTGTATCCAGACTGAGTTCTACACCTTGATGAAGGGTTGGAGTCGCATTGGATTCAACGGCAATTGGCTCAGAAGGTCGTTCCGATCCATCCTCATAGGTTTTGATCAACTCTGAGGTTAATAACTCGTTTTTAACTTTGGAATAATAGTAGCTCAGTGCCCAATCACCCCAAGCTGACTGACCCCTGCCACCCAGTTCTAAAGTATTTGCAGTTTGCGTGTCCAGATAAATAGGTTCACGTACCCGCCCTGAAGCAACACCACTGTCAAAATAATATGGTGAAGACCATGCCATTGCCCATGGATGTGCCGGTTCAATACTACGGCTTAAATTGGCAAACCATTGTAATGTTTCATTTGGCTGATAAGTCAGACCAATACGCGGTGCGAAATTCCATTCATAGCGACTGACTTCAGGACTGGCGACTGGGTAAGTCACTTCACTCTCACGATGGGTATAGGCAGCTGCCAATCCAAGATCAAGCTTAAACTGATCATTCAACTGGGTTTCCTGATCAAATTGCAATACATTGTCTGAACCACGATAGGTATAACGGCGTGTTACGGTATCTGCCGGATAAAGCGCACCGTCAATCGTAGTATCGCGTC
This sequence comes from Acinetobacter sp. NIOH-H-8, assembly GCF_046635365.1. Lineage (NCBI taxonomy): Bacteria > Pseudomonadati > Pseudomonadota > Gammaproteobacteria > Moraxellales > Moraxellaceae > Acinetobacter > Acinetobacter sp. NIOH-H-8. The sequence continues at coordinate 101,772 of NZ_JBHDVN010000002.1, read as the reverse complement.
GAATTGTTTCGGTTACACCACTATTCGGACGGTGCGTGGTACTTCGAAAAGCAACTTTTCCTTGATGTTCAAGACCGAATAACTGATAAGGTTTCTCATACTGAACCCGCGCACTAATATCCTCATAATCGACATTGGTACGATAACTACTTTCACGTAGATCCAATGGATAATGGTGATAAGCCAGACTACCGGTCAGTTTGGCATCATCCTGCAAGTTCCAAGTGGTAGTATTTGCCAGCCAGGTACTGCCCGGTTGAATCCGCTTGGCATCTACAGCCAGATTAAAATCATTGGCTGCTTCAGGATTATTCTTGAGCTGTTCCTGGGTAATGCGCCCTGGCGTTAAATGTTTGCTTTCACGGTAACGGGCATAAAAGCGGGTCTCAATATCTGGACTGATCTGATAACCCAGATTAAAAGCCAGACCTTTACCATCACCTTCGGCATGCTCCTGAATCCCGTCAAACTGTGAACCCGTTACTGTCAGATAATAATCTAACTTATCGAGTTGTCGGCCAGTACTAAACTGGTATTTCTGATAGCCATGGCTACCCGTTTCATATTTTAATTCAGAGCCATTCTGCTCTGCACCAGTCTTACTTTTATAATTAACTGTTCCACCTAAGGACAATCCGCCCTGTTTTAAACCATTGGCACCACGGTACACCTCAACATGATCAATCCACCATGGTTCAAGCAGTTCATAAGCTGTACCACCCGGTCCGGTAAAGGGAATATCATCGATCATGACATAAGTTCCGGATGCATGTGCACCAGAAGTACGGTTAATGCCAGAACCACGGATAGAAATTTTGGCTCCTTCATTGCCCGGCGATTGGGCATAAATACCGGGCTGGAGACGGAAGACGTCAGCAGTGGTTCCCAGACGCTGATGTTCTAACTGCTGATCTGAAATAAAGTTGGTTCCTCCCGAAACGCTGGCAAGTTCGGCCTCAGTCTGTTTCTGAGAATTTGTATTTTGCTCAGTGGTCACCACAATAGTGTCCAGCTGCTGAACACTATCCTGTGCTAGCGTAGTTTCAGCATAAAGATGGCCTGAAAATGCCGACAGTATCATCAGGCTAAGCGGATTTTTCTTGAGAGGAATTTTTGTCATATTCATGGCGAATTTATACAATCCTGTATAAGTGATCCTGATCTGCTTTAGGACTTGGCTTAAAAATTTAAGCTGTAGCATAAATGAAGCATGTAAAATTAAGCAGATATTTTCTGCCAAAATATCTGACTGGTGCGGCAATATTTTTAATTTTTTCTATACAAAAAATCTGTCAGTACTTTGCAAGATCACAGACAGATTCAAACAAGTTCTGACATCTAATTTATTAAGTATTTGTAATTTATAGATATGTATTTTTTTCTTGTGACCATCTAATTCGAGTTGGCAAAAAGTGATTTAAATTAAAAATTTTGAAGATATAAACAATATTTTGATTCATCAAGATCAGTTTAATAGACAGGTTTCTAGACCAAAATCTAAGTGATGACCAGAAAATAAAACTTTTACTTTTCGAACTACGGCTTATAAATTTCAGCCAAAAAAAAGAAACCCTCCTGCTGGAGAGTTTCTTTTTTGGCTATTGTTATTATTTAGAGGCATTTTCGATTACTTGCGCTTGTAATGGTGCAGTTTGCTGGGTTTCGGCTGATTTTTTCTTGGTTTTCATTTCTGCCACTTTGGCCAGAGTTTTCTCGGCAAAGCGTAAACCACCGTCTTCTGCCATCACATTACCCGCCATCAAAAGACTGCTCATTACTACTAGCAGGGATGGTATAAGTTGTAATTTCATGTCTATTCCACCTTTTTATTTTATAGTGGATTAAAAATAAGCAATTATTATTCCAATATTTTTATCTATATTTGATTTTTTTATTTTTCCCGATCATCTTGATGAAATTAAAATTGATCTAAGCGATAAATTTTATATTCTTTATTGTCTTAAAATTCCTTATTTTAGTGCGATTATTTTGGTTACGCCTCATTTTAGTCAGAGTAATTTAGTCTCATCAGACTCTATGCACTATTTTTATGACACTTTTAACCTGATCTCCTGATTTTTTGCACCAAATTGCATGGTATGTTTTTTGCATAAGTCCTTATGGAATATTCCCCGATGTACTAGCTAAAAATCTTGCATGTCTAAATTACGAATTGCCCTGATTGATGATGATCCAGAACGCGCTGAATTTATTCAGGCTTCTTTGCTTGCGCATGATTTTCATGTGGTGGCTTGTGTCATTCTGAATGACCTCAACATTGTTGATATCAAAAGCCTGCATGCCGATGTCATTCTGTTAAATATGGATCATCCTCATCGCGATATTATCGAAAGCTGCGTGAGTCAGTATGAATTACCTACGGTTCTATTTACCCAAAATTCCAACAAGGACACCATCAGAAATGCCATTGATGCCGGAGTCACGGCATATATTGTGGACGGGATTGATCCAACCAAACTGGAAAATATTCTGGAAATATCGATTGAACAATTCCAGAAACATAAAAAACTGTTACACGACCTGAAGGAAACTCAGGAAAAATTAAGTGATCGCAGGGATATTGATAAAGCCAAAGTCCTGCTGATCCAGCTACATGGACTGAGCGAAGAAGAAGCATTTGCCCTGTTGCGCAAAAATGCCATGAGTCACCGGATTACCATTGGCGATATGGCAAGGCGCTTACTTGATGCACAAAAACTGTTATCCGGCCAATAAGGAGCATTCAATGACAACATTAGAAAAAACAGAACTCAATATTGGCTATATTCCACTGCTTGATTGTGTTGCCATTCTTTGGGCGGAGCGACAAGGTTATTTTACTGAACAGGGTTTAAAGGTAAATCTGATCCGTGAAGCATCCTGGTCCAGCTTACGCGACCGTCTGGCCTATGGCTTTCTGGATGCAGCCCATTGCCTGTCTGCCATGCTTCCCGCAGCTGCTTTGGGCGCAGACCAGTTACAAGTCGCTTTGCAGACTCCATTAGTACTCAGTATCAATCAGGCATTTATCAGCTTAAGACAGGATCTGTGTTATGAACTGGGCATTCAGCCTGAAGATAATGAACAGATCACGTCGCAAAAGCTGGTCAGTGCCTTAAAGCAGCAACACAAAGTAGGCCTGGCACATGTTTATAAATACTCCATTCATCATTACTGTTTAAGAGAATGGCTGGGTTTAACTGATCCGCAATATGCCAAAAATATATTGCTCAAGACCTCACCACCCCCTTTAATGGTCAAAGGAATTGCAGCACAGATTTTTGATGGTTTTTGTGTGGGTGAGCCATGGAATATTCAGGCCAAGCTTGAAGGTTATAGCCTGATTGTTGCAGCCAGTCAGAATGTCATTCCTAAAGTAGCAGACAAAGTGCTGGCAATAACTCAGGAATGGGGCGAGTTGCATCCACTGACTGTAGAGGCCTTAGTCGCTGCTGTAAAAAAAGCCCAGATGGATTTAAAGCATGCTACGGATCTTTCTGAAGTCTGGGACATGCTGATGGATTATCAGATTATCCAGTTTGAATGTTCAGCTTCTCGACACGTTTATGACTTCCATAAGATTCAGAATATTATTCGTAACCTTGCAGGTGAAAGTGTTGAGCCTCAATTCACCGATTTTATCTGGCTATTAGAGCAGATGGAAAAATGGGAAAATATTGATCTGTCCGCAGATGATCAGCAACAGATTGCCCAATCCTGTATTTATCAGCAAGAATCCACGACTGTATAAATTATAAATTTATAAACTTCCATAAAAAAAGACCCAGAATCGTTCTGGGTATTTTTATTTACTGCTGATATTTAGCTGAGCGCTTGCTGCAAATCCAGTTGCATGAATTTTTGTAAGGACAATTTTCCAGCAATCATCTGATTGATGAATTGTGACATTTCATCATACAAGGTCTCATATAGCTGCGGCTCTAATGCCATATGTCTTAACTGGATTTGTAAATGCATCAACAGTTCCTGCTGCTCGCATTCACCCTGTTCCAGAGCATAGATATAACCTAACACTGCGCCTTTTAAAACCACATCAAACGGTAAACTATATTTAAGCAAGGTCGATAATGAACCCATAACCCGTTCATTGTGTTTCAGCTTTCTTAAGGGTTCACGCCCTACACGTGCACATGGGTCCTGATAAGCATAGGCACAGGATTCAGTAAAACTTTGTGCCAGACGTTCCAGATCTGAAGCATGCTTAGGAATCTGGTAACAGAGACCATGCTTCACCTGCGCTAAGGCCTGCTGCATGAATTTTCTGACCGCATGATCTGACATGGCCACGCCAATGGTCTGATGACCGCGCAGGCTGGCATACCAGGCCATCATCGCATGCACACCATTCCATAAGCGGTTTTTAATCAGCTGGATATTGGCAATATCATCTACCAGAATCATTTGGCGCATTTTAGCCAATAATGGACTGTTATTTTCCACATAGATTGGCATATCCGTTTCGGCATTAAACAGAATCAGGTCCATCGACTGCAGAATATGACTTGGCTGAAAATTACGGCGCAGGTCTTCAATATATAAGCCCGCCTGATGTTCCTGCTCTGCATTCAGGGCTGTAGAATCATCCAGATCCACTACGGACAGATCTTCATCCAGCTGATACTGCTTGAACATGTTGTATTTGATGCGCAGCTGACGGTACAGTTTCTGGTCGGACAGTTTGGAGACCATACGGTTCACCACTGTGTCACAGAAATAATGCTGATCCATAATGTGCTGCGCTGTCTGTTCATCCGTAATCTGTTTCAGACGGCTCAGAATCTGCTGCATCACCAGCTGTTTGGCCCCGATTTTATTCAGGATAATTAACAGCGTCAGCGGCTGTTCCTGCTGCTCGTAGGCCAAGTATCGCGCATATAAACCCTGTGCAATTACTTCTGCTTCAGAAACCAGAGCTTCCTCAGGGACACAGACTGCCACCAGACTGGATTCAATATACATGTTCTGCATTTGCTCCAGATCATGCGCATCAATCACACTCATATTTTCAATACGCTGGTCAAAAGAGTTCTGACCATAACGAATGCAATAGGTGCCAAACGCATTTACGGCAGATTGATAGAGTGGATTACGCGTTGAGGCAATAATTTTGCGTGGACGCGTATAGCCATCCCAGTGTGATAACACCTGAGCCAGATAACCACCGCCAATTGCACCGAAGCCGTGAATCCCAACTGTTAACTGATTCAGCGTTTGCGGAAATGCAGTCTCAAGTTCAGGCATTTCCAGAACCGGAACAAACTGGTTCAGATCTATCAGAAAATCTTCCATCGTTTCATAATAATACTGGGCTTGTGCCAGCATCGATTCATTCGGTGTTTTAATGTCTTTGAAAAGTACCGTCATACCACCTGCATCATAAGCAGATCGCAGGCCATTTTCGGAATCTTCAAACATCAGGCATTGAGCCGGACTTAAATTGATTTTTTCGGCTGCGCTGATAAAAATTTCTGGATGAGGTTTCCCTTGTTTAATCTCATCGCCACACACCAGCACATCAAAAAATTTATAGACATTGGCATTGATCAGATATTCTTCTGCGATCGCACGTCGACTCGAAGTCGCCACAGCCATTTTTAGGCCTGTCTTGCGTAGGCGTTCCAGTACCTGTAATAAACCTTTTTTAATTGGAACGCCATAATTGCGTACATGTTCTAGTTCCAGTACATCAGCACGCTGGCGGATCTCGGCATAAGGAACATCTTGTCCATAACGCTCTTTGGCCAGCTGCTCGGCACTACGGGCACTTAAGCCCAAGCACTGCATTAAATAGTTTTCAGAAAATTCGACGCCGATCAGCTCACGCGAAGCTTGTTGCAAGGTTTGAAAGCGCAAACGTTCAGTATCAAACATGGTTCCATCCATATCGAAAATTGCGCCGTGTACAATTTGATTTTTAAATTCTAGCATTGCTCCCCTTTTATAATTCAATGAGTTAAGAAGTGGACAATACCTTAAGGAAAATAAGAGATTAAATAAACCGATGTAAAGATATGAAATAGTTCTGACTATAAATTAATCAATAAAGACTAAATTAAATAGTTTTAGGTTTTCTTATGTAACCGTTAGGTAACAAAAAGTAACCAGCAAGTTGTTTCTTATAAAAAATAAATATTCAAATTAGGAGGTGTAGATAAATTCAAATGCTGTGCCAATTTAGTATTACGATTTTTATTATGAGTAATACTTAGAATGCTCAAAATAAGTTCATTTTAGGAATTTAATGATAAATACAGACTGGATATGCACCCAAACTGGACTTTTTACCTCTTTCTAAAAACGGGATAATGGCGGCGAAAGAAAAATGGGGGTGACATGTTTAAAGATAAAAAGCTGGTGTGTTTTGACCTAGATGGAACCTTAATTGATTCAGTGGGGATCTGGAACCAGGTCGATGCTGCCCTGATTCTGGAATTATCGGGGATCGAAGTCGGTCTGGATCAGATTCAGCAACTGCGTGACCTGCAACTGAAAGCCTTTAGACATATGCCCGATCCTTATCTGGAATATTGTGGCTATTTAAAAGAGCTATATGGTTTTGAACCCAGCAAGGAAGAGGTTAAAAACCGTCGTTATCATATTTCACGGCATTTTCTGGATCATGTGATAGAACTCAAACCGCAAGCTGAGCTGCTGATTCAAGCCTTAAAACAGCAAGGGATACAATTGGCACTCACGACTACCACCAGCTTGTTCAATGTGCAGCGTTATCAGGACAATAACCAGAAGATTAATCAGAAAATCAGTTTTGATGATGATTTTGCGATTATTTTGACTCGTGAAAATGTTGAGAATATCAAACCGCATCCAGAAGTGTATTTAAATGCGCTCCAGCATTTTGAAATTGAGGCTAAAGATTGCCTGATTGTTGAAGACTCTTTAATTGGGGTGGAAGCTGCCAACAATGCGGGAATTGATGTCGTGGCAATTTACGACCAGTATTCTGCGCATGAAATAGATCTGATCAAAGCCAAGGCAGATTATTTTGTAGAAGATTTTGCTGGTCTCATAAAATTGGTGAACTAAAAAAATGCCATGAATCCTCCCTGATCATGGCATTTTTCGTGTTATCTCTGAATTGATTAGATTAGAGCATTATTTGGCTTTTTTATAGACGGAGCCTGAACCGACCAGATTGCCAGTTTTTTCGTCAATTGCGAAATCAACGACACCTGTACCTGAATTAATCTGAAGCAGACCATTATCAGCGACTGAAGCTGGCATCGGATTTTTCTTGTCAGTTTTGCCGCTTTCTTTGTCTTTAATAGTATTGGTGATGAAATAGTTTTCACCATTTTTGGAAATCACCAGGATATTTTCCAATTTTGGATTTTCCAGTGTATTTTTCCAGTTCCCCTGATAATCTGGTGCTGGAGTTTCCGGGGTATTACACGCGGTTAACAGCAATAAAAGTGAGATGCCTGAAAAATATTTAAGATATTTCAAAACTGAGACCTTGAATGATAGAACGCGGCCATTATAAAAAGAACCTCCTTGAGGTAAACGCTTAGCTTGTAGGCGAAGCGTTTCAGCGGTAGTAAATCTGTCCCGCCTTCGTCATTTTTTGAAAATCATCTTCATATTTCATTCATAAATTCGTGTGAACTGACCACTTTTTAACAGATAAAAAAATCCTCAATAGACCATCCAAATCTATTGAGGAGTACCAAACTGGATAATAGAGAAACCCTAAAAATTAATTTACAAGCTTAGATTTAAAGTAACGAAGCACTGATTTAACTGCATGAGTTTTTTCTGCAATTTGCTGATTCCATTCATTTGGCAGTGAGCATTTCGCCAGTCTGACCCATACAGTCGAGAACTGTTTCATAAAGCTGGCTTCGTTATAATGAACCCCATACTCGGCACATAAGGCTTTGATTCTTGGTGCAACTTCGGCATAACGGTTTGCTGGCATATCTGGGAACAGATGATGCTCAATCTGATGGCTTAAATTACCACTCAGAATATGCAACCAGTTCGCGCCACTGAAGTTGCTCGAACCACGGATCTGACGCAGATACCATTCCGCACGGGTTTCATTGTCGGTATTGTCCATTTCAAAGGTTTCTGCATCTTCAGTGAAATGTCCATTGAAGATCACTGCAGACGCCCATAGGCTACGAATCACATTGGCAACCGCATTCCCGGTAAATACTGGGATGGCATTTGGACCGGCAATCAGTGGGAAAAATACATAATCTTTCAGGACCTGACGGCGCATTTTTTTGCGTAAAGGCGCTGCTTCTTCCCAGACCTGTTTCCAGGTTTTGGTTTTATAGGCAATCACATCTTCCAGATGCAAACGCTGTACACCCACATACCATTCAAAGAACACCATCAACTGAATGGTTAAAGGAATATTCCAGATAAAACGTAGTTCCCACGACTGAGATTCACTGACACGGATCAGACCATAACCGACATCGTGATCCATACCGACAATATTGGTATACGTGTGGTGAATATAATTATGCGTGTATTTCCAGTCATCCCCAGTGGAAATAGTATCCCAATCATAAGTCGAACCATTCAGACTCGGATCATTCATCCAGTCGAACTGGCCGTGCATCACGTTATGGCCAAGTTCCATATTTTCCACGATTTTCGAGATACCCAATAAGCCTGTTCCCGCTAACCAGACCGGCGGCAACCAGCCTGCAAACATCAGCATGCCACGGGAAGCAATCTCGCTATAACGTACAAAATTACGGATTTTATAAATATATTCTGCATCTTTTTCGCCCAAATCTTCCATTACTTCACGGCGGATAGCATCAACCTTGGCACCGAACTCTTCAACCTGTTCCGGGCTTAGAAATTGAGATTTACTGTATTTTTTAAAATCAATTTGCATATTCATGGGAGCACCTTCTTATTCGTTTAGTAATGGTTGAAATAGCTTATAAATTAATCACCACAGGACTGACGGCCTGTGAAATACAAAGTTTGATTGGAGTATTGTTGCCGTGGTCGATCTCACCCGTCAGCATGTTTTTCACCGAACCGCTGACTTTAGTACATGAGCAAGTATTACAAATGCCCATACGGCAACCGTGCGCTGGACGAAGACCCGCCTGCTCTGCACTTTCCAGCAGATTAGATTCTGCCTGGAATTCCTGCTGCGATCTTAAAAACTGTACAGGCTGTGCTTTCACTTTTTCATCCATCGCAATCTGGAAATATTCAGAATGGAAACTGGATTTCACCGTCAGTTTATCGGCAATTTTGAGTGCAGTTTTCATCATTCCCGCTGAACCACAGGCATAGATTTCACGCTGTTCAAAGTCTGGTACCAGCTTGTTTAGCAATTGCTGGCTCAGATGTTGCTTATGCTCGACTGTATTAAAATGATGATATTTCAGATGAGGATGCATCAACGCCAAGGTTTTGATCTCGGCATGAAATGCATCATCACGGGTGAAATAGATTAGATCAATCGGATGCTGAAACTGCACGACTGCTTTTTGCAATAAGGAATAAATTGCAGTAATGCCACTGCCTGATGCCAGAAACAGAATCGGTTTAGGAGAGTTTAATAAGGTAAATTCGCCCTGTGGCTGAGACAGCTCGACCACTGCACCTAGTTGCAATAAAGTTAGGGCACGCGACACTTTACCTTGCTGCTTGACTGCAATAATCACATCACCATTTTTTAAAATGGTCACGATAGAATAATGACGTTGATGACGTACTCCATCCAGACGCAGAGTCACCGCGATATTTTGACCGGCCTGAAATGACCCGCGGTTAAAGTTATAATTTGGACGTAACTGGATTTTGAAAAAGTCTGGGCTAACCGCCTGAATATTCACGACCGATGCTTTGACTTTTTTGAGTGCCCAGGTTGGATGGATTTTTTCACCAACAAAATCAATGAAATCTTCACGAATCCAATGCGGCTTGTAGGTTGTCATACTTGTCATTTTTATCCCCTCTATTCCGCAGACAGCATTAATGTACAACTGTCTATTTATTATGTAGTCCAGAATAAAGAATTTTGAAGCTCGCACCATGTCAATGTAGGTCAAATTATGTGCTTAGAAACCATAGTTGGACTTTTTGTAAGACAATCCTAGCCAGAAAGTGCTGTTAAAACTGTATGAACTGAATAAATTGCTTTTTTGGTCTGTATATTTTTAGCAAAAACATATAAAAAAACTGACCTCTATATAAGAGATCAGTTTCTGTTTTAAATATTCGGTGAGTTAAAAAGGCAAAATTTTACCTTTTAAAGAAATAGCTTAACCTACGGCCTGTTCCAGCAAGATAGAGCCATAAAGTTCACGCAGGTCTTTTTTCAGCATCTTGCCGGTTCCACTTAACGGAATAGAATCTACAAAGATCACGCGATCCGGAATTTGCCATTTAGCGACCTTGTCCGCATAGTAATCCAGCATTTCAGCTTCACTCACATGACTCTCTGGCTTTTTAATCGCAATCAGAACGGGACGCTCATCCCATTTAGGATGCTGTGCCGCAATCACGGCAGCCATGGCAATTTCAGGATGTCCCATCGCCATATTTTCAAGATCGACTGAAGAGATCCATTCACCGCCTGATTTGATCAGATCTTTGGAGCGATCACACAGCTTCATAAAGCCATCTTTATTTAAGGTAGCAATATCTCCGGTATCAAACCATCCATCTGCTGTGAGCGTAGATTCTTCCTTGCCAAAATAATGATCAATGATCCAGTGCCCTTTAATCTGCAGATTGCCTATGGTTTCACCATCGCGGGCAATTTCCTGAGTTCCTTTTTCTTCATCGGTTAAACGTAAATCAACGCCAAACGGTGGACGACCTTGAGACAGACGAATCTGCATTTTTTCTTCATCCGCCAGATCAAGGTGTTTGGTTTTTAGCTGATTGGCACTACCAAGTGGACTGGTTTCAGTCATCCCCCAGGCATGAATGGTTTCGCAGTTAAACTGCTCTTTAAAGGTTTTCAGCATAGCCGGTGGACAGGCAGAACCACCGACCACATTCCGTTTCAGGCTTTCCAGTTTTGAACCACTTTGCTGGGCAGCCGCAATCAGCCCTTGCCAGATCGTTGGAACACCTAAAGCCACAGAGACTTTATACGTATCAATCAGATTGACCAGACTGGCTCCATCCAGGCCCGGCCCCGGCAGCACCAAGGTACAACCGACCATGGCAGCGGCATATGGAGTTCCCCAGGCATTGACATGGAACATTGGTACCACCGGCAGCATGATGTCACGCGCTGCCACATTCAGGGAATCCGGCATGATGATGGCATAACTATGCAGCACTGTTGAGCGATGGCTATATAAAACCCCTTTCGGATTTCCAGTCGTACCAGAGGTATAACACAATGAACTCGCTGTATTTTCATCCAGTTCAGGCCAGTCAAATTCTGCAGATTGCTGGGCAAGCAAATCGTCATAAAACTGAACTTCCGGAATGGCTTCACGAATCGACGAATCTTCAGCATCCAGACAAATATACTGTTCTACAGTTTTTAATAACGGTTTGACGGCTTTAATTAAAGGTGCAAAGGTTTTATCAAACAGCAGTACCCGATCGGCAGCGTCATTGATAATAAATACCAGCTGTTCCGGAAATAAGCGCGGGTTGATGGTGTGGCAAACCAGTCCACTTCCCGAAATGGCATACCATGATTCTAGATGTCGATGATTATTCCAGGCAATGGTCGCAACCCGATCGCCGAGTGTCAGACCGAATTGCTGTAATACATTGGCAAAACGTTTCGAGTTTTCCCGGATTTCTCCCCAATTGGTCTTTTTAATGCTGGTATCGGTATTTTTAGAAATGATCTCGGTATCGGCATGATAACGACCGGCATGTTCAATCATGCTGCTGATCAGTAAGGGCTGGAACATCATATTTCCGAGCATGCTTCACTCCTTTATCCTTGTTGTTTGTCCATCTGCTATATCGTTGTTATTTCTGTATGATGCGCTGGCGAAAAGCCTGTATTCATTTTTATCATCAAACAGTCTGAATCTAGCAAGGAAATCTGACTTTGTGAGTGTCAAATTGTGACAAAGTCATAGAGTGGATGCAGAAAAAGTAGAAAATAAAACTGGTAATGTGTGGCATAAAAAAAGCCCCAATTTAGATTGGGGCGATGATAGTGTTCAGGGAGAAGAGAATTTTAAAAGCCGCTCATCATAATTTTGTCTGCATTTACTACAAAGATAACGCCGAGGCAGAATAAACCGGCATAAAGTGCAAACCAGAGAATCATCTTCTTGAATGCTGCATCAGAAATACTGCTATCCGCATATTTTGGTGCTTTGTTGTCTTCTGAATTCATATGATCACCCATAGGTTGGTCTGGCGTTATGAGTTTTATTATCAGCAGACCTAAATCAGCTGTATAGATACAATATTCATTTAAAAAAATATAACAGTTAGCCACTTATTTTTTTGATTTGTTATATTTTAATAACTTATTCATAATATAATTCTGATTATATTAGTACAGTTTAGATTTTATTTTCTTATGTTTAAATCTGAAAAGCTAGCCCAAAATATTCGCCAGATGATTGAAAATGGCGCATGGAAGGCGCATGACAAATTACCTTCATTACGGGAACAAACTGAACTGTCCGGCTATAGCCTGATGACGGTGCTTAATGCCTATCAGGTGCTTGAATCGCAAGGATTGGTCTATGCCAAAGATAAATCTGGCTACTATATTGCGGAACGACCTCAAACCTATAACAGCAAAGAACCCGCGGTACAGATTGGCTTAAACTCCAAAGTTAAAATTAACTCTGTGGTATTTAATTATTTAAAGTCACTGCAAACTCCAAATATTGCACCTTTTGGTTCAGCTTTTCCAAATGCTGAACTGTTATATAACAGCCGGTTTATGCAGATTTTGGCGCAGCATAGCAAAAGAAAAAGCAGTTATAGCCATCAAAATCATATGCCACCGGGTAATCAGGAATTACGCCAACTGATTGCTAACCGCTATCAGTTACAAGGCATAAACTGCACTTCGGATGACATTGTCATTACTTCTGGTGCATTGGAAGCTCTCAATCTGTCTTTACAGGCTTTGACTCAACCTGGCGACTTTATCCTGCTCCAGCAAACCATTTTTTATGGTGCCTGGCAGGCGGCTGAGCGTTTAGGACTGCAAGTCATCACAATCCCTGAACATCCACAGTTTGGTTTTGACCTGGAATCATTTGAACAAGCACTTAAACAGTACCCAATCAAAGTTTGCTGGCTGATGCTGAATGTGCATAATCCGATTGGCTTTACGGTAAATTCAGAGATCAAGCAAAGAATTGCGGAACTGTTGAATGAATATCAGGTATATCTGATTGAAGATGATGTCTATCAGGAACTCAATTACGGCGCTCATAAACCGGTTTCCGTAAAATATTTTGATCAGCATCAACGGGTATTGCACTGCTCTTCATTTTCTAAAACTCTGGGCATGGGTGCGCGGGTCGGCTGGGTTTTCGCTGGCCCATTTTCCGATGCAATCCAGCATTTACAGCTCATGAGTACTTTGACTGTTAGTCCGCTATTACAAAATGCATTGGTTGATTTTCTGTCCCATCATCATTATGAAAAGCATTTGCGCCATTTAAGACAGCAACTAGAAAAGTATAAGCAAAAGTTTTATCAGGAACTTAAAGCGCGTTTAGATTCAGTCTGTGAAATTTATTATTATTCCAGTGGGTATTTTCTCTGGATCAAATTGCCGGAACAGCTGGATGGTCAGGTTTTATATGAACAGCTGATTCAGCACAATATTGCCATTGCCCCTGCTTTGCTGTTTAAACCGGAACATACCAGCCAGAATTATATTCGCCTGAACTGTTCATTTGACTGGACCTCTGAGATAGAAAATGCAGTCAATGTACTGGCAGAGATGATCCTGAATCATGCAAAAAGCGTGGATTAATTCATCCACGCTTTAGGTTTCTTATGTAAAATCGCTAGAGCTTAGAAACTGTAAATTGCAACTGCATTCACTCGGTTATCTTCACCTTTTGTACTGCCATTTGGTGCAGCACCCAATGCTTCACGTTCACCATAAACATATTCCAGGCCAAAACTCAGCGGTTTTGTAGGGTTATAGAACACATTAGCCCAAGCCTGCCAAAGGTCTTTGTTCACTGCTGTTAGATTCAGACCAGGAGCAGCAAGATAGCCATTATCTTGGTCGAAATTCATATAACCATAGCCTACAGTACCACGCAATTTATCATTAAACTGCTGCGTTAGACCGACTGTAATCGAGTCGAATTCACTCTGTAGAAGATCTCCATTAGCAGCTGTAACGACACCTGGATTGGCGTAAGAGACAAAACTGCTATCACCTTTGACATGATAATAATCTGCCTTAAGGCTGGTGCCTGGAACAAACTCGTATTTCGCGCCTACACCTACACCCCATGCAGTTTTTTCATCTTCATTCACGCGTTTTTCATTCCCCATCGCACGCGCGCTGACAGAAAGACTATCCGCAAATTTGTGGTTTAAGCGTGCTGTTAAGGCAGGTAAACGCTGTTTGATTCCCGTAATGGTCGCATCTTTCGGATCTTCTACTGCAAGCACCAGATTGGTCGCTGGACTCAAAGTACTGGTATGACGAATCTGAGGTGTCCGTTTAATTGAACCACCGGCATAAACCAGTGCATCTACCGTCTCAGGTATATAGTCCGGAGTTGCAAAGTTTGACCAGGTTTGACCAATTAACCAGTCAGCATAGCTGATATAGGCATGACGGATACGCAGGTTATCAAGACTAGCTCCACCCAGGAAATCGACCTCAACCTTACCGCTTAAGGCATTATCCCCAGCACCCACGGGCGCTTTAAAATCCATCCCTAAACGGGTGGCTGAAAGCGTGGATTTAAACTCATCACTGCGTTCACCTGTGCCTTCAAGAGGTACGGCATTAATCTGGTTATACATACGTGTCGCTGCACCGCCCTCAGCCTGATAAGAGGCATCAGCACGGATATTACCGTATAGATTAAACTCGGCCCCACTGGCAATTTTCATCACAGATTTGCTCGCAGGAGCTACTGCTGTATTCACAGGTGCCGGCGTTGTCGCTACAGGTGCAGTTACAGCAGCTGTCTGAGTCTGCTGCTGTTCAATCAAGGCACGTAAAGCTTGAACCTCTTGACGCAACTGCTCAATTTCCTGTTGATTGGACTGAGCTGGAGTTTGTGCCTGGGTAGACAAGCTAAGGCCCCCTAAACTTATTGCCATCATGCTCATCAGAACCGTGCGTTTTAATGTGATTGTTTGATTATTAAATAATTGTTCCGTGTTCATCCTAAACTCACTTTTTTATTATGCGTCTCGATTCTAGCAACAGATCACCACCGCTTACGATGGCGATCTCTATCATTAGAAGTGTTTTCTTTATTAATTGATATTTAATCCATTAACTTGCTTTTTCAGCGAGAGAATCAGTGCGAATCTCAGATCTAGCAAGGGCTTGACCTTCTACTGACATTTTTAAGTTCACCAGGAAAATTGCCAGCGCAGCAATCAAACCGGGAATCGCAATTGCAAAGAAGTTCATTTGATGCGGTAAATTCATGGTGAGTAAAGCACCTGTCAGTACCGGTCCAACAATCGCACCGATACGTCCAATCCCGGAAGCCCAACCCATGCCGGTGGAACGCACAGTCGATGGATAATATTGTGCCACGAAGGTATAAAGCAGAATTTGTGAACCAATGGTTGCTGCACCGGCCACTGCAATCAAGCTGTAAAGCACGAATTGCGGACTGTTATAACCGAGCAGGATTAAAGAAGCTGCCCCGCAAAGAAACATGATGGTCAGCACTTTTTTGATATGGAAACGGTCTGCCAGATAACCCCCACCAATAGCCCCGATCATGCCACCAATATTCAGGGCAAACAGGAAGATCATGCTGGCGCCCAGTGAATATCCGGCTTGAATCATGAGTTTTGGTAACCAGCTACCCAGTGCGTAGACCATTAATAGACACATGAAAAATGCCAGCCAGAACATAAAGGTACTAAATGTGCGGCCTTGCTGAAATAATGCTTTTAAAGGTGCTTCATCGCCTTTTTGTACTTCATTCAGGACGAACTGGGTGTCAGATCCAATTATCTGTGTTGGCGAGATTTTCTGGATAATGCTTTGCGCTTGAGCAGTCTGCTGCTTATTGGTCAGATACATCAACGATTCTGGTAAATATTTCCAGAGTATCGGCAGGAACAGTAAAGGAGTACCCGCAAGTAAGAACATGATTTTCCAGCCAAACTGTGGCACCAGCCATGCGCCAAGCAAGGCAGATGTCATGCCGCCGATGGCATAGCCACTAAACATCAAAGCGACCAGTGTACTGCGAATCCTTTTTGGTGCGTATTCCGTCATCAGGGCAACGACGTTTGGCATCACGCCACCAATTCCGAGTCCGGCAAGAAAACGTAAAATTCCGAATTCGACAGGTGATGTTGCAAAGGCACCGATAAACGTAAAACCACTAAAGATCGCGACACAGATCATGATGGTTTTTTTACGTCCCAGTTTATCGGACAAAGTGCCGAAACTCATCGCTCCAAACATCATACCGAACAAGGCGGTGCTGGCTAACATGCCTGCCTGTACTGCACTGAGTGCCCATTCCTGCATCAGTAGCGGTAAAGCCACGCCGTAAATTACCAGGTCATAACCGTCAAAAATAATGATCAGCAAACACCAGATCAGGACGCCCCAATGAAAAGGCGTGAACTTTGCTTCATCAATCAGCGTATTTATATTCACTTTATTTGTAGACATCTCCACCTCCTAATTGTGAAGTTCAATTTATGAGATTCACAATGCAGAAGATGTCCATAAATGTCCAAAACTGAATAGGCATGCTTCTATACCTATAAAGTCTGCCTTAAAGAAAAGGCTTTATTTACTATGCCTTAATGATATTCATCCAAAAAATGAAACCTTTATTCAATATAAAAATATGGATTCGCTTTATTCCCTATAAGATCCAGACAGGTATTGATCTGAATTAAAATACAGCACGATCATATTTAATCGCTTCAAGATCATAGACCTGATAGACCGCATCAAACAGATAACGAATATATTCACTTTCATCCATATTACGAATAGCCATAAAGACTGGGCTGACCGCAAATTCATCTAATAAAGGGATAAAGTTTAAATGAGCCAGACGAATATTTTGGGCACTTTCCGGCACGATACAAACACCCTCTCCAGCAGCCACAAAACCAAGCGCCAGTTGCAATTCACTGACTGCACGAATATTTTTCGGTTCCAGTCCATACTCAGAAAATATACTGCGCACCTGGGTAGAAAAATTCGCTTTACCATTATTCGGATATAAAAAGAGTGGCTGATCCACCAGTTCCGACAGGTTCACGCCATCACGTTGCGAGAAAAAATGGCTGGAATGCGCAGCGACCATGAGTCTTTCTTCACGCAGCAACACCCGTTTCACTGCTGGATCTGAAATTCTCAAGCGTCCAAAACCGACATCAATCCGCCCTTCCTTAAGTGCCTGAATCTGCTCTGAAGTATTCATTTCAACCATCTCAATTTTGAGCTGGGGATGTTGCTGCTTAAATAAAAACACAATACGCGATAGCAAACCGAACAATAACGAGCCAACAAAACCAATACTAATGGTGCGATCCGCGATACCAATCCGCTTGGTCATCGATTTGATTTCTTCCGCATTAGACAAAAGTTTAACCGCATGCTGGTAGAAGAATTGACCTGCTTCTGTGGTCTTAAGCGGTCGGCTACCTCTTTCAAAGAGCTGAATATCCAGTTCCTGTTCCAGATTTTGTATCTGTCTGCTTAAAGGTGGTTGAGCAATAAACAGTTTTTCTGCCGCCTTGGTAAAACTTTGTTCTTCGACGACTGCGACAAAGTAACGCAAATGCCTGAGTTCCATATTCCTAAATACCTTTAAAGTATAAAAAAATGCTAAATCGATCTTAGACCAATCAAAATTATTCTTTTAAGGTATATCAGGTCAAAACATTAAAGCAAGAATGTGAAGCGTAATTATGTATAAGTCAGTTGAAACCTTGCTGGTTCAAATACCGACGATCCGTCCTCACAAGATGGCTGTCGCAACCATGCAAACCCAGACACTGGTCCTGGTCAAAATCACCACCGAAGACGGCTATGTGGGTTGGGGCGAAGCCACCACTATTGGCGGTTTAGGCTACGGTGAAGAAAGCCCAGAAAGTGTCAAAGTGAATATTGAGACTTACTTTGCACCGCTTCTGAAAACATTATCGGGTTTGAATGTTGCACAGACATTACGAGCCATCAAAAAGAATATTAATGGTAACCGTTTTGCCAAATGTGCCATTCAAACTGCGCTACTGGATATTCAGGCACAACGTCTGAACCAGCCACTGAGTGAAATTCTAGGTGGACGTTTACGTAACAGCGTACCAGTGCTGTGGGTATTGGCATCTGGCAATACCGAGAAAGACATTGCTGAAGCCCAGAAAATGATTGCGGCCAAACGCCACAATATTTTCAAACTGAAAATTGGTTCTCGTCCAGTGGAACAGGATGTTGAACACGTGCTTGCCATTAAACAGGCATTGGGCAAAGACATTTCAATCCGTGTGGACGTCAACCGTGCCTGGTCAGAGCTGGACGCGATTAAAGGTATTCAGTTACTCCAGGACGGCGGCATTGATCTGATTGAACAGCCGTGCGCCATTGACAATCTGGATGCAATGCGACGTCTGACCCAGCGTTTTGATATCGCCATCATGGCGGATGAATCCTTGATGGGGCCACAGTCTGCCTATCAGATCGCACGTCAGCATGGTTCATCAGTTTTTGCAGTCAAAGTAGCGCAGTCCGGTGGCCTGATTGAAGGCTGTGAAGTTGCAAAAGTGGCACAGCTGGCAGGCATCGATCTGTATGGCGGCACCATGCTGGAAGGCCCGGTAGGCACGATCGCCTCTGCCCATGCCTTCTCGACTTTTGAAAGTCTCGCTTATGGCACCGAACTGTTTGGCCCCCTGCTACTGACTGAAGATATTTTAAAAACCCCACTCCAGTATCAAAACTTTGAACTTGAGATTCCGAAAGGACCAGGTCTGGGTATTGAGTTGGATGAAAACAAAATTGACAACTTGCGTCGTCAATAATTCCAGGAGAATCCCATGCTTTTCCAAGTACGAATGGACGTCAATATTCCAAAAGATATGCCAGTTGAACAGGCCAATGAAATTAAGGCTGTCGAAAAAGCCTATTCACAGGATCTGCAACGTCAGGGTAAGTGGCGTCATATCTGGCGCATCACCGGGCAGTATTCAAACATCAGTATTTTTGATGTTGAAAGCAATGAAGAGTTGCACAACTTGCTACAGGGCTTGCCACTCTACCCGTATATGAACATCGAAGTTATCGCATTGAACCGCCATCCATCATCGATTCGGGATGATGACAAGTAATGAATAAATTCGGGAATGGAAATAAAAAAAATCCTTCCCACCCATACACCTGAGGGTAATCCAAAAGGACTTGTGGCCAGCAAGATTTAGCCAGCCAAATGAATGCTAAAACATGCGCCACTAAAATATGAAAACATACTTTAGGAGCAATAGTATGAACCGCCAAGAAATTGATGCACTGGTTAAAAAAATGAATGTCGATACAGCGACAGGACCAGTAGATGAGCGTGTACAACAAGTTGTTGTACGTTTATTAGGTGATCTTTTCCAGGCTATTGAAGATCTTGATATTTCTCAGACTGAACTCTGGAAAGGTTTGGAATACTTTACTGATGCAGGTCAAGCTAATGAATTAGGCTTACTGGCTGCAGGTCTTGGTCTGGAACATTACTTAGACTTACGCGCGGATGAAGCAGATGCCAAAGCAGGCATTACAGGTGGTACACCACGTACCATCGAAGGCCCGCTGTATGTTGCAGGTGCACCTGAGTCAGTTGGTTTTGCGCGTATGGATGACGGTTCTGAAGAAGGCAAAATTCCGACCCTGATTATTGAAGGCACAGTGACCGATACTGACGGCAACATCATTGAAGGTGCAAAAGTTGAAGTCTGGCATGCCAATAGCCTGGGCAACTATTCTTTCTTTGACAAGTCGCAATCTGACTTTAACCTGCGCCGTTCTATCTTTACCGATCAAGACGGTAAATATGTTGCTCTGACCACCATGCCGGTCGGTTATGGCTGTCCACCTGAAGGTACCACCCAGTTCGTACTGGACAAATTAGGTCGTCACGGTAACCGCCCATCTCATGTGCATTACTTCGTATCTGCACCCGGTTACCGCAAGTTAACCACACAGTTCAACATCGAAGGCGATCAGTACCTGTGGGATGACTTTGCATTCGCCACACGTGATGGTCTGGTCGCAACCGCTGTTGATGTGACTGATGAAGCTGAAATCGCACGCCGCGGTTTAAATGGTCCATTCAAACATATCCAATTCAATATTGAACTGGTGAGAGACCAAGCTGCTGCACCAAGCACTGAAGTAGAACGTCGTCGCGCAAGCGCTTAATTCAAAATGGAATCGGGATGTCAGTCTGAGCAACATCCCGATGACTTCCCCTCCTTGGAAAGTCGGAGACTGGACATGCCTCGTATTCCTGTAATTAACATCAGCCATTTAGACCGTATTGATGAATTACTGGTCGATGATTTTGAATCTGGTGAATTTAAACTGCACCGTTCCGTATTTACTGATCAAGCCCTGTTTGATCTGGAAATGAAATACATTTTTGAAGGAAACTGGGTTTATCTGGCCCATGAGAGTCAGATTCCCAATAACAACGATTACTACACAACCCATATTGGCCGTCAGCCAATCATCATTGCACGTAATCGTAATGGCGAACTGAATGCCATGATCAATGCCTGCTCACACCGCGGTGCACAGCTCTGCCGCTACAAACGTGGTAATAAAGCAACCTATACCTGCCCATTCCATGGCTGGACATTTAATAACTCGGGCAAGCTGTTAAAAGTGAAAGACCCGGCTGATGCAGGCTATTCAGATTGCTTTAACCAAGACGGTTCTCATGACCTGAAAAAAGTAGCCCGTTTTGAAAATTACAAAGGCTTCTTGTTTGGCAGCCTGAATCCGGATGTTCCATCTCTGGAAGAATACCTGGGCGAAGCCATGAAGATCATCGACATGATCGTGGGTCAGTCTGAGCAAGGTCTGGAAGTTTTACGTGGTTCATCGACTTATACCTATGAAGGTAACTGGAAGCTGACTGCAGAAAACGGTGCCGATGGTTATCACGTCTCTGCTGTGCACTGGAACTACGCCGCGACCACTCAGCAACGTAAGGAAAAAGAAGCTGGCGATAATATTCGTGCCATGAGCGCAGGTTCATGGGGCAAACAAGGCGGTGGTTCTTATGGCTTTGAACATGGTCACATGCTGCTTTGGACTCAATGGGCCAATCCGGAAGACCGTCCAAACTTTGCCAAGAAAGATGAATATACCGAGCGTTATGGTGAAGCCATGGCGAAATGGATGATTGAGCGTTCACGTAACCTGTGTATCTATCCAAACGTTTATTTTATGGATCAGTTCGGCTCACAAATTCGTGTCCTGCGTCCAATCTCTGTCGATAAGACTGAAGTGACCATTTACTGTATCGGTCCTGTCGGTGAAGAGCCTGAAGCACGCACCCGCCGTATCCGTCAGTATGAAGACTTCTTTAATGCTTCTGGTATGGCAACGCCGGACGATCTGGAAGAATTCCGTGCCTGTCAGGCTGGTTATGCCGGGATCGCGCTTGAGTGGAACGATATGTGTCGCGGCTCCAAACACTGGATCCAAGGTCCAGATGATGCTGCCAATGAAATCGGTTTAAAACCAAAACTGTCTGGTATTAAAACTGAAGATGAAGGTCTATACCTGGCTCAGCACCAGTACTGGTTAGAACTGATCAAAAAAGGCATCGCGACTGAAAAAGAAATTGCAGTATCTACTGAAGGAGAAAACGCATGAGCGACATCACTTTAGAAAATATTGCGCAGTTCCTGTATCAAGAAGCTCGCTTTTTGGATGATGAGCAATGGGATGACTGGTTGACGTGTTATGCCCCTACTGCTTCTTTCTGGATGCCAGCCTGGGATGACGACGACAAACTGACTACAGATCCACAGTCTGAAATCTCCCTGATTTATTATCCAGACCGTCAAGGTTTAGAAGACCGTGTGTTCCGGATTAAGACTGAACGCTCATCTGCCACCATGCCGGATACACGTACCAGCCATAACATCAGCAATATTGAAATTGTTGAACGTGATGGCGACAAGGTCACTGTACGTTTTAACTGGAATACCTTGAGTTTCCGTTACAAAAACAGCTACAGCTACTTCGGTATGTCACGTTATGAAATCGATTTTTCAGGCGATAAACCACAAATTTTAAGCAAATACGTGGTACTGAAAAATGATTACATCAATCAGGTTATCGACATCTATCACCTTTAAGACTGTTTTTATTACAGCCAGGTAAAACCTTTCAGCCAGATGGAAAATTGGCTGAAAGGTCCAGTTACAAAGATTTATATAGGATATTCAGCCATGTCAAACCACAATATTGCACTTCAATTTGAAGATGGCGTTACACGTTTTATTTCTGTTGCCCAAGGCGAGACCCTGTCTGATGCAGCTTACCGTCAAAAGATCAATATTCCTTTGGACTGCCGTGATGGTGCTTGTGGAACGTGTCGTGCGTTTTGTGAATCAGGTTCATTTGACATGCCTGAAGAAACTTATATTGAAGATGCATTAACGCCTGAAGAAGCAGCTGAAGGCTACATTCTTGCTTGCCAATGTAAACCAACCTCAGACGCCGTATTTCAGATTCAGGCCTCTTCGGAAGTGTGTAAAACTGAAATCCATGCTTTCCAGGGAACTTTGGCTCGCGTTGAAAACCTGTCTGACTCGACCATTACCTTTGACATTCAGTTAGATGAAGGTCAACCAGACATTCACTTCCTTGCCGGTCAATATGTGAACGTGGGTATTCCAGGTACAACTGAAACCCGTTCTTATTCGTTCAGCTCTAAACCAGGCAACCGTTTAACCGGCTTTGTGGTACGTAACGTGCCAAATGGTAAAATGAGTGAGTTCTTGAGTGCCAATGCCCAAGCTGGCGACAAAATGACCTTTACTGGTCCATTTGGTAGCTTCTACCTGCGCCCTGTGACCCGTCCTGTCTTGATGATGGCGGGTGGTACAGGTATTGCACCATTCATGTCGATGCTGCAAGTGCTGGAAGAAAAAGGTTCAGAACATCCAGTGCGTTTAGTATTTGGTGTGACCAATGATTTCGACTTGGTTGCCATTGAAAAACTGAACGAACTGCAAGAAAAATTCTCGTGGTTCGAGTATCGCACTGTTGTGGCTAACCCGGAATCGGCACATGAGCGTAAAGGCTATGTGACCGGTCATATCG
Source organism: Acinetobacter sp. NIOH-H-8 (assembly GCF_046635365.1). NCBI lineage: Bacteria > Pseudomonadati > Pseudomonadota > Gammaproteobacteria > Moraxellales > Moraxellaceae > Acinetobacter > Acinetobacter sp. NIOH-H-8. The sequence goes on along the minus strand of NZ_JBHDVN010000002.1, from coordinate 78,281 downwards.
AAAACAAATGGCTAAATGGCGGCGACGTAGACATCTACCTATGTGGCCCTGTACCAATGGTAGAAGCAGTTCGCGGCTGGCTAGATGCTGAAGGCGTAAAACCTGCAAGCTTCCTGTTTGAAAAATTCTCTGCCAACTAAGAGAGGGAATTTGTTCAATGTCTAATCGTCAAAGATTTGAAAATAAAGTCGTAATCGTGACGGGTGCCGCTCAAGGCATCGGTCGCGGTGTCGCGCTGCAAGTGGCGAGCGAAGGTGCTCAAGTCGTCATGGCTGACCTTTCTCCTTATGTGGAAGAAGTTCTGGCTGAAATTGAAGCGACTGGCGGTGATGCGATTACGGTCAAAGCCAATCTGGAAACGTTTGCGGGTGCTCAATCAGTCGTTGAAAAAGCACTAGAAACCTATGGCCGTGTCGATGCGCTCATCAACAACGTCGGTGGCGCGATCTGGATGAAACCTTTCGAGGAATTTTCTGAAGAGGAAATTATCAAGGAAGTGAACCGTTCGTTGTTCCCGACACTGTGGTGCTGCCATGCAGTTCTTCCGGAAATGATTAAAAACCAGAAAGGTACCATTGTAAACGTATCTTCTATTGCGACACGCGGCATTAACCGTGTGCCATATTCGGCATCGAAAGGTGGTGTGAACGGCCTGACCGCTTCCCTTGCCTTTGAACATGCCAAAGATGGTATCCGTGTCAATGCAATCGCGACGGGTGGCACTGAAGCACCACCACGTAAAGTACCGCGCAATGCCAATCCATTGACTGAATCTGAAAAACAATGGATGCAGCAAGTGGTTGATCAGACCATTGACCGTACTTTCATGGGACGCTACGGTACGATTCAGGAGCAAGTGAATGCAATTGTATTCCTGGCTTCGGATGAATCATCTTATATGACAGGTACAGTGGTACCGGTCGGTGGTGGTGATCAGGGCTAATCCTGATCATCACGATTTTTAACAGGCTCATGGTTCGACGCAAGGAGGCACATCACCAATGAACACCCTGTTTCAGACATTAAAAAATGATTGGTCAATTTCAGCAACTGTTGCAGGATTCTTAGCAGTGCTGATTTCCTATTCAGGGCCACTGATCATTTTTTTCCAGGCGGCACAGCAAGCTCAGGTTTCCCCAGACATGATGATTTCATGGATTTGGGGAATTTCTATTGGGGCTGCGCTCGCAGGTATTTTTTTATCCATTAAATACAAAATACCTGTCGTCACCGCCTGGTCTGCGCCCGGAACGGCTTTATTAGTCACGCTGTTTCCCGATATTTCGCTCAATGAAGCGGTTGCTGCCTATATCACCTCTGCTGTGGTGATTTTTTTCATTGGGATCACCGGTTATTTCGACAAATTGCTGTCCTGGATTCCTCAGGAAGTGGCTGCCGGAATGATGGCGGGGATTTTACTGCAGTTTGGTTTAGGGTTGTTCACCGCGACCGATACCATGCCCTATATCGTCTTTGGCATGCTGGCGGTATTTTTGCTGGCCAAGCGTTTTAGTCCCCGCTATGCCATGGTCTGGGTGCTGATTGCCGGTGTGGTTTTAAGCATGCTACTCGGCAAGATTAACCCGGTCACGGCAGATTTCAGTCTGGCGATTCCGCAATTTATTGCACCAGAATGGACCTGGAGTTCAACCCTGAATCTGGCCCTCCCGCTCATTCTGGTCAGCCTGTCTGGCCAGTTTTTACCGGGAATGGCGATTATCAAACTCAGTGGTTATGACATGCCCGCCAAGCCGATTATTAGTGCAACGAGTATTGCCTCGCTTGCAGTAGCCTGTGTAGGTGGCATCACGATTGTCTTGGCCTCGATCACAGCTGCTTTGTGTTTGGGCAAAGATGCCCACGAACTGAAAGAAAAGCGTTATATCGCCGGCGTGGCCAATGGGCTTTTTTATATTTTAGGCGGCTTATTTGCCGGCAGCATTGTCATGCTGTTTAGCCTGATGCCTAAAGAACTCATTGCAGCTTTGGCGGGACTGGCATTACTGGGTGCGATTGCCACCAATATTTCCGTGGCCATGGGCAAAGAGTCGCAACGTGATGCAGCACTGATCACCTTTTTAGCGACTGCTTCCGGCATGCATTTCTTGGGACTGAGTTCAGTCTTCTGGGGAATTTGCATTGGCCTGGTAGCACATTTTCTGCTGTCACAGAAAAACCGTAATGCAGTTCCGGTTACAGCATCAGATTCAAAACGAGTTTAAAGACATCCATCAGTTTAGGATATGTAAGGACCAGATTATGATAGATAAAAGTTCATTATCATTGAAAGAAGCACTCTCCCAGATCAAGGACGGTTCTACCATTATGATCGGTGGTTTCGGTACAGCGGGTCAGCCTGCTGAACTGATTGATGGTCTGATCGAATTGGGTATTAAAGACCTGATTATTGTCAACAATAATGCCGGTAATGGCGATTACGGCCTGGCGAAACTGCTTAAAGCTGGTGCTGTTCGTAAAATCATTTGCTCTTTCCCGCGTCAGTCTGACTCGTGGGTATTTGACGAGTTATATCGTGCAGGCAAGATTGAACTGGAACTGGTACCGCAAGGCAATCTGGCTTGCCGTATTCAGGCAGCAGGTATGGGCTTAGGTCCAATCTATACCCCTACCGGTTTTGGTACTTTGCTGGCTGAAGGTAAACCGACCATGAACTATGAAGGTAAAGACTACGTTTTAGAAAATCCGATTAAAGCCGACTTTGCTTTAATTAAAGCATCTAAAGGCGATCGTTGGGGCAATCTGGTGTACCGAAAATCTGCGCGTAACTTCGGCCCAATCATGGCAATGGCAGCAGATGTGACCATCGCTCAAGTTTCTGAAGTGGTTGAACTGGGTGCACTGGATCCAGAGCACATCATCACCCCGGGAATTTTTGTTCAACACGTTGTTCAAGTTAAACCTGCACAGTAATCACGGATAAGGAGAAAAGAAGTGAGCTATAACAAACTGACCCGTGACCAGATTGCTGAACGTGTGGCACAAGACATTCCTGATGGTGCTTATGTGAACCTGGGTATTGGTTTACCGACCAAGATTTCAAGCTACCTGCCAAGCGATAAAGACGTCTTCCTGCATTCTGAAAATGGTCTGTTGGCGTTCGGTCCTCCTCCTGCTGAAGAAGACCGCGATCCTGAGCTGATCAATGCCGGTAAAGAATTTGTGACCATGCTGACTGGAGGTGCATTTTTCCATCATGGAGATTCTTTTGCGATGATGCGTAGTGGTCACTTAGATATCGCAGTCTTGGGGGCATTCCAAGTCGCTGAAAATGGTGACTTGGCCAACTGGCATACTGGTGCACCGGATGCAATTCCTGCTGTCGGTGGCGCGATGGATCTGGCCGTCGGTGCCAAGAAAGTCTTTATCACTACCGATCATGTCACTAAAAAAGGTGAACCGAAGATCGTGGCTGAACTGACTTATCCTGCCACTGGCCTGAAATGTGTAGACCGTATTTATACCGATCTGTGTGTGATTGATGTCACGGCTGAAGGCATGAAAGTGATTGAAAAAGTTGAAGGTCTGTCATTTGAAGAATTGCAGTCGATGACGGGTGCAACATTGATTGATGCGACACAAGGTTAAGTAATAAAGCAAAATTAAATCCCCCTATATCCCCTGAACGAGACTTAAGCACTGCTTTAAGTCAATGTGCAAGAAAGGGGGACTTTCGAAAATATATGACGGAAGCTCTCCTCCCTTTATCAAAGGGAGGTCGGGAGGGATTAGAGAACTGGAAATAGAAACAATGAAAAATGCATATATTATCGATGCCATCCGTACCCCATTCGGTCGTTATGCCGGTGGCCTCGCGCCTGTCCGTGCAGATGACTTAGGTGCGCTGCCAATTAAAGCGTTGATGGAGCGCAATCCAAGTGTGAACTGGGAACAGGTCGATGACGTGATCTATGGCTGTGCCAATCAGGCCGGTGAAGACAACCGTAACGTCGGTCGTATGTCTTCTCTGCTTGCAGGCCTGCCTTATCAGGTGCCGGCAACGACCGTGAACCGCCTATGTGGTTCATCGATGGATGCAATCGCAATGGCAGCACGGGCGATTAAAGCCGGTGAAGCTAATCTGATTATTGCCGGCGGTGTAGAAAGCATGTCGCGTGCTCCATTCGTGATGGGCAAGTCAGAAACGGCGTATGGCCGTACTCAAAAGCTTGAAGATACTACCATGGGCTGGCGTTTTATCAACCCGAAACTGAAGGAACTGTATGGCGTGGAAACCATGCCGGAAACTGCGGAAAATGTGGCAGCACAGTTCAATATCAACCGTGAAGATCAAGACAAGTTTGCCCTGACCAGCCAGCAACGTACTGCAGCGGCGCAGGCCAAAGGTTTCTTTAAAAATGAAATCATTCCGGTAGTGATTTCTCAGCGTAAAGGCGAACCTGTGGTTGTTGATACAGATGAACATCCACGTGCTTCTACGACACTAGAAGGTTTAACTAAGCTAAAACCAGTTGTAAAAGCGGATGGTACGGTGACTGCCGGCAATGCTTCTGGCATTAACGATGGTGCAGCGGCACTCCTGATTGCCTCTGATGAAGCTGTTGCTGAATATGGCCTAGAAGTGCGTGCCAAAATTATTGGCTCAACGGTTGTCGGTGTTGAACCACGCATTATGGGCTTTGGTCCGGCACCAGCGATTAGAAAGCTACTGGCCCAGACCGGTTTGACACTAGATCAGATGGATATCATTGAACTGAATGAAGCCTTTGCTGCACAGGCCTTAGCCGTGACCCGTGACCTTGACCTTCCAGATGATGCTGCCCATGTAAACCCGAATGGCGGTGCCATTGCCATTGGCCATCCACTCGGTGCTTCCGGTGCCCGTCTGGTGACAACCGCACTGAACCAGCTGGAACAGACTGGCGGGAAATATGCTCTCTGCTCTATGTGCATTGGCGTAGGTCAAGGTATCGCGCTGATTATTGAACGTGTTTAAAAAATCCCTCCTAACCTCCCTTTCTTGCACAAGGCTTAAGCAGTGCTTATGCCTTGTTCAGGGAAGAACTTTTAGAAGGAAATAAAAGGAATAACAAATGCCAACATTTACATCAAATGATGCCCAGATTAATTACCAGACTTTTGGGAATGCCAACAAACCTGCATTGGTATTTTCCAATTCACTGGGCACCAAATACAGCATGTGGCAGCCACAGATTGAACATTTCCAGCAGGATTATTACGTAATCTGTTATGACACCCGTGGTCATGGTGCATCTTTTGCGCCACAAGGCCCATATAGTCTGGAACAACTGGGTCAGGATGTCGTGAGTCTTCTGGATCATTTGAATATTGCAAAAGCAGCATTCTGTGGTATTTCTATGGGTGGCTTAACCGGTCAATGGTTAGTGATTCATAAGCCAGAACGTTTTAACCACGTGATTGTTTGTAACACCGCAGCCAAAATTGGCCAGGAACAGGCATGGCAAGACCGTGCTGCGCTTGTCCGTGAGCAAGGTCTTGCTCCGATTGCTGCAACTGCAGCATCACGCTGGTTTACCAATCCCTTTATCCAGAGCAACCCGGCAGTCGTTGCAGAACTTTCAAACGACCTCGGAGCTGGCAGCCCAGAAGGCTATGCAAACTGCTGTGAAGCTCTGGCTAAGGCGGATGTCCGCGAACAACTTAGCAGTATTCAAATCCCTGTGCTGATTATAGCGGGTCAGCAGGATCCGGTGACGACTGTTGCAGATGGCCAGTTTATGCAGCAACGTATTGCGAATAGCAAGTTGTTTGAAATCAATGCTTCGCATATTTCCAATATTGAACAGCCGGAAGCCTTTAATCAGGCAGTACAAACTTTTCTTGCTGCTTGATTTATGGTTGTAAAAAAAGCCACGATATTTCGTGGCTTTTCTTTTTATTCGTTGATTCGTTAAGCCCAGATCACCAGCATCGCTGCAATCACCACTAGTCCCAAGCCCCAATGCTCGGCACGCGCCAATTTTTCTTTAAAGAAATAAGCTGAAATCAGCAGACTGAACAGGATTTCGATTTGTCCCAAGGTTTTCACGATTGGCACGCTCATCATACTCATGGCGGTAAACCAACCGAGTGATGCCATAAAGCTACAAAAACTGACTTTAAAAGTAAGTCCCAAACGTTGCCACATGGCAACTAAGGTTTTGCGGCTAAATAAACTTAAATAGATCAGCATACTGATACATTGGAAACCAATCACCGAAATCAGTACCCATGAAGCTCTATGCATGGTTGGCAACATTGGTAATTCCAGACTGGCTTCACGTACCAAGAGTGAAGTAATAGCAAAGCTCAAACCGCTGCCGATTCCGATGGCTAAAGTCTTGGTGGATAGACCGGTGAGCTGATTGCCCTTACTCAGCAGGAATACCGCATAACCACCGATCAGCACCCCGATCCATGCCAGTACAGACAGATGATCTGACAGAAAAATCACTCCGATAATGGCAGCCAGAATCGCTTCACTTTTTGCCAATCCAACGCCAATCGCATAATTTTTCTGTTTAAACAGCTGCACCATCAAGGCGGTTGCCAGAATCTGGCTGATACCGGCAATCAGGATATAGATCCAATACTTCGGGGTAAAATGCACCACACTTTCTACCGGTTTGAAGTGATATAAAGCTGCGATGTAAAGCCCTGCTAGCGGAAAGCCAAACAGGAAACGCGCCAGTGTCACGCCCCAGATATCGACAGTTGTGCTGAGCTGTTTTTGAAAGGCATTTCGCCAGGCCTGCATAAATGCAGCCATTAAAGTGAAGAAAATCCAGCTGATTGCCATACCCTGATCGTTAATGCCGTAAAAGTGAATTAATTCTATGCCTTAGTACAATCTATGACTAATTAAAAATGAGATAATGGCTAATAGCTAAAAGTTTAATTTTCTAATTCAAAAATAATTAAAATTTATCAATTTGATAGGGATAAAATTGATTTCTCAGATTCCAACTATGCAAAAAAATAAGAAAATAACTCCTGATCTTTGATTAACTTATAATAAACGGCTCTTCTATTTTAAGAGACCGAAGATGTTTCATCAGAATAAACTTTTTCCATTGGAATAAAGCGAATGCCATGTTCCTGAGTAAGTTCACCCGTCTCAACAAAACCAAATTTTTTATAAATATTGAAGCCATATAAACTGGATTTGACTGTAATCTTTTGATGCCCTTGATTACGGATTTGTTCTTCTAAAAAATTCCACATTTGTCGTCCATATCCCTGACCCTGATAAGCTGGATCCAGAAAAAAGTGCATGAAGTGTGCAGGTTCCATATAGGCCACTACGCCCACAATTTTTTGATTAATTTCTCCAATAAAATAATGAATATCAGCTCGGTCAAAAATGGTCTGAAGAATTTCAGGTTGAAAACGCTTGCGCCCCTCTTCACTAGAAATCAAGACATCAACAAATGGGGCAATGACGTTCGCAATTGCAAGTGTATCCTGAACAGTGACTTTTCTTATCTTCATCATATCTTAATACCCCAAAAGCAGAACTAAAAAATTAAAAATAATTTATTTTTCAGCATGATGCATGTTTTAACATTGAGTAAAATATATACCAATTAGGTCTTATGAAAAATGCTATTCAATCAATTTTTTTCAATAATTTTTGATCTCTAATTTTTTATAGTTTGCATTATTCAGTTTTTTTAAATTGATACTCTCGTTTTTATTTAAGAAAAAAATACATAAGTCAGTTCATCGGTTTTTTTATTTCTGTCAGCTTTTCTTCTATAAACAGTCACTAAACTATAATCTAATGAATAATCGATCACATGCATTTTACAATTAATCAACATAGTGTTTTTTAAGAAATTTTTATGATGAATTTTTAAACAGGATAAAATTCCGCAATGCAATCTGAATATAAATTACAGAGTTTCAGCAATCCATTGTAATTCATTCATTTCGCAGGGAGTATCGATGAAATATTTTGAATGTCCAGTTTGCGAACAGCAGATCTTTTTCGCCAAATTCGTGTGTGATCACTGCCTTTCCCCTATCGGTTATATCGCATCCGAAAAAGAAATGACGACATTTAAAAAGCTGAATGCTCAGGAGTGGGTTCCGGTTGCCGAAAAGTATCAACATTCCCGTTATAAACCTTGCTATAACTATACCCATCATCAGGTATGTAACTGGATGATCCCTGTAGATGACGAGGAAGATTTTTGCGAATCCTGCCAGCTGACTCATGTAATTCCAAATCTGGAAAATTCTGAGAACATGATTTACTGGTATCGGCTCGAGGAAGCCAAACGCCGTTTTCTGTATCTGACCCAACGTATGAACATTATGCCTCGTCCAAAACATTCGGATGATGATCCATTGGGTTTGCGTTTTGATTTTCTTCTTCCTGAAAAAGACAAGCCAGTACTTACCGGCCATGCCAATGGTGTGATTACCTTAAATGCCTTCGAGGCCGATGTGGTTTATCGTGAAACAACTCGGGTCAATATGGGTGAAAATTACAGGACATTATTAGGGCATTTTCGTCATGAAAGTGGGCATTTTTATTTTAATGTCATCCAGCACCTACACCCGGAATTACTCGATGAACTTCGCCATTATTTTGGAGATGAGCGGCAAAATTATAGTGAAGCATTAGAACGTCATTATAATCAAGGTGCACCTATTAACTGGCATGAAAAATATATTAGTCCCTATGCCACCGCACACCCGTGGGAAGACTGGGCTGAAACCTGGTCGCACTATCTGCATATCATGGAAACACTGGAAACAGCATTTTATGCTGGTCTACGCGTGGAAGGTAATGGCCGAAACCTGGCCAGTATGGACTTTAAAGAATGCCCGATTGGTGGACAGGATTTTGAACATATCCTGGAAAACTGGGTCACCCTGACTTTTAACTTGAATGCTTTAAACCGCAGTATGGGTCTGGAAGATGCTTACCCGTTTAAGCTGACTGAAGCTGTGAAAGATAAACTGCGTTTCATTCATCGGCATATATTGGATAAAGTCTTTAATAACCCACGTCTGATTCAGAACTAAAATATTTATCTAACACAATAAATAAAGCCCGTGATTTACGGGCTTTATTTTGGGCTTAATACTATTTCAATAAATTAAGCGATACTCTTAGCTTACCAAAAGCATCGCTATCTCATCTAAATGAACTTAAACCAGTTCTACCGCAATCGCTGTTGCTTCACCGCCACCAATACATAGCGCTGCAATACCTTTTTTGCCGCCAGTACGTTTCAAGGCATGAATCAGGGTCACAATGATACGAGAACCTGAAGAGCCCAGTGGATGACCTAGAGCACAAGCACCGCCATTAATATTCACTTTGGCAGGATCCAGTTCAAAGGCATCAATCGCTGCCATGGTCACCATCGCGAAAGCTTCATTAATTTCCCATAGATCCACATCAGCTGCATTCCAGCCAGTTTTCTTCAGTACTTTTTCAATTGCGCCCACCGGTGCAATCGTGAATTCTGATGGATGTTGTGAATGGCTGGCATAAGCCAGAATATTCGCTAGAGGTTTCAGGTTACGCTGTGCTGCAATCTCGCTCGATGTTACAACCAGTGCGGAAGCACCATCGGAAATTGAACTGGCATTAGCCGCAGTAATCGTACCGTCTTTTTTAAATGCCGGACGTAAAGATGGGATTTTGTCTGCTTTGGCATTCAGTGGCTGTTCATCCTGCTCAACCACCACATCGCCTTTACGCGTGCTGACTGTAACTGGCACGATTTCATCTTTGAAGAAGCCCTGCTGAACAGCAGTCACGGCTTTATTTAAAGAGCCAATTGCATAATCGTCCTGTTGTTCACGAGTATAGCCTTTCTTGTCCGCCATTTCTTGTGCCAGGATGCCCATAGATAGACCAGTTTCAGCATCTTCCAGGCCTTCCTGGAACATATGATCCGTTACTTTGCCGTGGCCCATACGGAAACCGGCACGAGCTTTATCCATTAAGTACGGTGCGTTCGACATGGATTCCATACCGCCCGCCACTACGATTTCTGCCGAACCCGCCTTGATCGCATCCGCAGCCTGCATCACGGCTTTCATACCTGAACCACAAATTTTATTGATCGTGGTCGCGCCGGTTGAATCTGGCAGGCCTGCCTGACGCATAGCCTGACGTGCCGGCCCCTGTTTTAAGCCAGCTGGCAGTACGCAACCCATGATCACTTCATCAATATCATTGGCTGCCAGACCTGCACGCGCTACCGCTTCCTTGATCACTACAGCACCCAAATCTGGTGCCGTACAGCTTGAAAGTGAGCCTTGAAAACCACCCATCGCGGTACGTACAGCTTCTACAATTACAATCATTCTAATTTCATCCTTTAACATCATTGTTATCAACACTGCAAAGTGATAGCTCTACAGTGTTTGTCCTTCGCAATATTTGCGGGTTTAGGCTTGTGCAGTGAAATATTCTTCTGGCAATTGCATCACCAGCTCTGCACCTGCCTGAATGCGTTGAATTCTCGCACTCAAATCCGGGAGTACTTTAGCAATATAGTAATTTGCCAATACCAGTTTATTCTGGAAATAGCTCTCTTCTTTGGTAGACGCCGCTTTGCTAATACGTGCATACATATAGACGAAGCTCAACAAACCTACCGCATGCAGATAATCCACAGCAATCGAGTTGGCGAAATCAGGATTCTGCTGAGACTGCTCAACAATAAAATTGGTGATATCTTCCAGTTGCTGACAGGTATCTAAGGTTGCCTTTTTAATCGTTAAGGCATCATCTAGACTTTGGGCAAATTCACGGATTTCTGCAATATACTCTGCAATATATGCACCTTTACATTTCGTAGTTTTACGGCCAATCAGGTCAATTGCCTGCACCCCATTGGTCCCCTCATAGATCTGTGAAATGCGCAGGTCACGGATACATTGTTCCATGCCCCATTCACGGATATAGCCATGACCACCGAAGCACATTTGCGCTTCCAGCGCAGCATCTAGGGCTTTATCAGTCAGATAGGCTTTGGCAATTGGCGTCAACAAAGCCACACGATCGGTTGCTTTACGTACTGCCTCTGGATCGGTTGAGTATTTGGTAATATCCAGCTGCTGACCGACATAGACTGCGAAAGCACGAGAAGCTTCATTATTGGCACGTACATTCAGCAACATACGGCGTACATCACCATGGACTAGAATCGAATCGGCTGGTTTTTCTGGTGATTTTGCACCGGTTGAGGCACGGCCCTGTAAACGGTCAGTCGCATACTGAGCTGCATTCTGATAAGCAAATTCTGCCGCACCAATGCCTTGAATCCCCATCGACAAACGTTCGTAGTTCATCATCACGAACATGCCCGCCAGACCTTCATTTTCATTGCCCACCATATAGCCTTTGGCACCATCAAAGTTCATGACGCAGGTTGCCGAGCCTTTGATGCCCATCTTATGTTCGATCGAGCCAGCAGCGACTGCATTGCGCTCACCGAGTGAAGCGTCTGCATTGACCAGGAATTTTGGAACAATAAACAGAGAAATACCGCGTGAACCTGCTGGCGCGTTCGGTGTTTTGGCTAGTACCAGGTGAATGATATTTTCACTCAGATCATGCTCACCGCTGGTAATGAAGATTTTGGTCCCGGTAATGTTATATGAACCATCTTCGTTTGGTTCAGCCTTGGTCTTGATAATGCCCAGATCTGTCCCTGAATGTGGCTCAGTTAAACACATCGTGCCTGACCATTCACCCGTATAGAATTTTGGCAGATAGGTTTCTTTCTGCTCCTGCGAAGCACGGTCATTGATCGCCATGCCAGCCCCCACGGTTAACAGCGGGTAAAGCATGAAAGAGGGATTGGTACTCCAGATCATTTCGTCTGCAAGTACAGTCAGCATTTTTGGCATGCCCTGACCGCCCCATTCTTCAGGTGCGCCCAGCCCCACCCAGCCGCCTTCAGCAAACTGTTTGAAAGCTTCTTTAAAGCCTGCAGGTGTTTTCACTTCACCATTACTAAACTGAGCACCACCTTCTTCATCTGCAGGGCGGTTCAGATCAAGAATCACATTCTTGGAAAACTTGGCCATCTCCTCCAGAATTGCATTTGCAGTTGCCATATCTAAATGTGCAAGATTTTCATTATCTTGCCAAAATTGTTCGGCCTGAAACACATCATTTAAAATAAATTCCATGTCTTTTAGCGGCGCATTATAAATAGGCATTTTCATATTCCTTCACTGGTGATACTCAATTCTGTTACTGAGTATTTTTTCATTATGGATTCGAGAAAATATTTTGAGGATTTTTGCTCGAATCCATGCATGTCATTCAAAAATCATCATATCGAATTAATCTGGCGATGAATTCATTGACATAAATTAGCGATATAAAATTTAAAATCAAAAACTTTATACCTCTGGTATTTACTGAATCATTAAAACTTAAATCCATTGATGAATGAAAAATTTAAGCTGTTAAAATGACTCTGGCTTCACTTCGCTAAACCTTGTCTGGTCTGGGTTTAAAACGAAAATATGATTCAGCTTTATGCCCTAAAACCATAAATCAAATATATTGAAAATGGAATTTTATTTAGCAAAGTTGATCTCAAGGGTTCAATTTTCTTGACAATATTTTTAGCGCAGCTGTATATGACTTTTTTCTACAAGAAATGTTGAATAAATATACAAATTTAGATAAATATCACGACCTTAGTTTTATAGCTATACATGTGAAAATAGCATATTCTTAGTAGGTTCCTTTTCGAAAATGATGAGTCAAGAAGATGACGACTGTAAGACAGCAGAACTTCCTTCTTCGTAAAGAGAAGATCCTGAGCATGGCGGAAAGTCTACTGCTTGATAATAATCAGGACATCACCTTGAGTGAACTTGCTGAAGAACTAGACATCGCCAAAGGAACCATCTACAAGCATTTTAAAAGCAAGAACCAGTTATATTTAGAACTCATCATTCTGAATGAAAAAAGAATTCTGGCAATTTCCGATAAATATAATAACGATATTAAAAATTATGTTTCGCAATATATGCTTTATCACATGCTCAATTCAAACCGGACTATTTTGCTGCATGTTATTGAAGAGCGTTTAACCAATAATGAAAAAAACCTGAAAGAGTTATTTCAGGAACTCTATCGTATTCGTGAAGAACGAATTATCCGCATTAAAGATATGACCCATGATTATCTAGTATCTTTAGACAGTGCCATGTCAATCCGGGATTATTTATCTTATATCTGGACGGTCACTTACGGCGCTTCATTATTATTAAATTCGACCAGTTATCAAAAAGCGATTGGTTCGCGTGAACGCCTGATTAAGCTATATATTAATCAGGCATTGATGACGCCAGATAAAATATCGGCAGTTTCATAAAAAATGCCTAATCATGATTAGGCATTTTAGAATTATTTTTTAAATAGTGAATATCAAACCATAGTTTCAGGCGGGAAGCCATCTTCAGTTAATGCCGCGATAATCTCAGATTCGCTTGCACTCGATTCAACTTCCACCATTTTGCTGACCACATCAACATCTACTTTAGCATTTTCATCCAGCTCCTGAATGGTTGCCGTCACACTACGTGCACAACCACCACAAGTCATATTTTCAATACGGAATTTCATCTTGATCTCCCTTTGATCAGTTTAAATTTGGGTTAAGCGAATTTTAATTCAAGGCTATTGATCTGCTTTGATAGCCGTATGTGCAGTTTGCCCATGTGACACACCCTGCTCAATCTGTTTCAGAATCTGACAGTCAGATTGCTCATCTCCAGCACACTGTGCAACCGATTGCTGCAAAATTTTCATCATATTTTGCATGTCCGCAATTTTCTGTTGCAGTAACTCGATATGCTTTTGCGCCAACTGTTTGACATCACTGCTGTGTCTGGCATCGTTCAGCCACAGGCCGAGCAATTCTTTCATCTGTTCAGAAGAAAAACCCAGTTCACGCGCATGCTGAATAAAACTTAAAGTCTTGATGTCATCGTCACTATAGATACGATAACCCGAATCGCTACGTTTAGGATTGGGTAATAAACCGATATCTTCATAATAACGGATCATTTTGGCCGAGATCCCGGAGCGTTTCGCGGCCTGTCCAATATTCATTACACTGCCTCCTTCAACTGGATCGGCTGATAAGTCTTTAACCGAAGCGCATTGCTGACCACAAAAACTGAGGATAAGGCCATTGCACCTGCTGCAAACATCGGTGATAACAAAATACCGAAGAATGGATATAGTAGACCTGCAGCAATCGGAATCAAGGCAATATTATAAACAAAGGCCCAGAACAGGTTCTGTTTGATATTGCGCATGGTTGCTTGACTCAGGCCAATACCGGTTGCCACATGCTGTAAATTTCCTGACATCAGCACCACATCTGCTGCTTCAATTGCGACATCCGTACCAGTTCCTATTGCCATTCCAACATCGGCCTGAGCCAAGGCAGGTGCATCATTAATCCCGTCACCGACAAAAGTCACGATGCCATGTTGCTGTTGGAGCTGGCGTACCGCATCGACTTTTTCATTAGGCAGAACTTCAGCAATGACATGGTCGATTTTCAACTGACTGGCAATGGCCTGTGCAGTATGCTGGTTATCACCGGTGATCATGGCAATCTTTAAGCCTTGATCATGTAAGGCCTGAATCGCACTATAGGTTGTGGCTTTAATCGGATCAGCCACAGCAATAATGGCAGCCAACTGCTGATCTATCGCGACATATAAAGGCGTGCGTCCCTGCTCGCCTAACTGTTGTGCTTTCTCTTTAAAAATATCGACACTTAAGCCCAATTGCTGCATCAGGCGTTCTGCGCCAATATGAATTTGCTGACCTGAAACTTGAGCTTTCACGCCTGCACCAGTGATTGAATCAAAATCACTGACTTCAGGTAGTTGCAACTGTTGTGCTTTCGCAGCTTCCACAATCGCATGAGCAATGGGATGTTCGGATTTGGCTTCCACTGCTGCGACCATTCGCAATACTATTTGCTGCTCAAAATTAGATGTCACTGCAAAATCGGTTAGGGCTGGTTTCCCTTCAGTTAAGGTTCCGGTTTTATCCACCGCCACAACTCTGGTTTGCTGCAAGAGTTGCAATGCTTCGCCTTTACGGAACAAGACACCCAGCTCTGCTGCCCGGCCGGTGCCGACCATAATAGATGTTGGCGTAGCCAGGCCCATTGCACAAGGACAGGCAATAATCAGTACTGCAACAGCATTGACCAGTGCATAAGTCAGATTCGGTTCAGGACCCAACAGGAACCAGACAATAAAAGTCAAAGTCGCGAGAAGCATCACAGCCGGCACAAACCATAAGGTCACTTTATCGACAGCTGCCTGAATCGGAAGCTTTGCGCCTTGTGCCTGTTCCACCATATGAATGATCTGAGCCAGGACGGAATCTTGACCGACCGCAGTCGCCTTGATCTGCAAAGTGCCATTCTGATTCACCGTTCCGCCAATTACCCGATCCCCAGCGTGTTTAGCCACCGCTAAAGGTTCACCGCTGATCATGGCTTCATCGATATAACTTTGACCAGAAACGACTTCACCATCAACTGCGACTTTCTCACCCGGACGAATCTCGATTAGCATGCCCTGCTGTACATCAGCAATTTTCAGATCAACCCAGGTTCCATTTTGCTGTACTCGAGCAGTTTTTGGCTGCAAGCCAACCAGATATTGAATCGCTTCAGAGGTTTTACCTTTGGCTCGAGCTTCCAGATAACGTCCCAGTAAGATCAAGGCAACAATCACAGCCGCCGCTTCGAAATACACATGTACAGTGCTTTGCGGCAATAATTGCGGAAAGAAAGTGGAAATACAGGAAAATCCATAAGCGGCTATTGTTCCCACGGCAACCAGAGAATTCATATCGGGGGCCAGTCGGAATAATGCCGGAATCCCATGCTGATAAAACCGCCGTCCTGGAATCAGCAAAACCAGAGTCGTCAGTACAAACTGGATATACCAGCTGTTTTCAGTACCTAGCGTATGTGCAATCCAGTGATGAAAAGCCGGAATCAGGTGTGAACCCATTTCCAGAATAAACACCGGAACAGCTAAAATTAGCGCCAACCATAAGTCACGTTTTAGCTGTTCAGTTTCAGCGGTTTTCTTTTCCTGAAATGCCGTCTGGGCATCGGTAGCCTGTGTATCTAATTTTTCATGGGCGTTATATCCAGCTTTTTCGACGGCAGCAATTAAAGCTGGAAGCTGACTATGCGGCGCCTTGACCGAAGCTGTTTCAGTGGCGAGATTGACTTGTGCTTCACTTACCTGATCGACTTTTTTCAAGGCCTTTTCTACACGTGCTACGCAGGAGGCACAGGTCATTCCTTCAATAGCCAGTTCAATTCGGTCGGTTTGAATATCAAAGCCGGCCTTTTGTACCGCCTTAACCAGTTGGGAAACAGCGAGAGGACGAATTGCAGTGACATGAGCTTTTTCGGTTGCCAGATTAACCTGCGCATCCAGTACCTGATCGACTTTTTTCAAGGCTTTTTCAACACGAGCTACACAAGACGCACAGGTCATGCCTTCAATATTTAAATCAAACTGCTGGATCACGGCTTCAAAACCGGTTTTATTGATAGCATTGACGAGTTGCGTTGCAGGAATAGGTTGTTCACTTTTTAAAAAAGCCTGTTCAGTGGAGAGATTAACGTTCGCTTCCACCACACCTTCAATTTTCTTTAAGGCTTTTTCCATACGTGCGACACAAGAGGCACAGGTCATTCCTGAAATCTGTACCTGCTGTTCGTACAACTGTGTGGTTGCTGGTGTATTCATTCTGCGCTCTCCATTCACCCATTCACTACCTATACATAGCTTAAACATTACCATAATGGGAAGGTCAAGCTTCTGGTTTAAATTCTTGATCTTTCATTATATGAAGGCATAAAGTCCAATAAAAAAGCCCAAAGATGACTTCAGGCTTTTTCGAGATTTAGTGAAACTAATTTGTTAAATATTTACTCAGCAGAAATATCTTCAAAAAGAATTGAAGATAAATAGCGCTCACCACCATCTGGCAGAATCACCACGATATTTTTGCCTGCATTTTCAGGACGTGCAGCCAGTTGCGCAGCTGCAGCCATTGCAGCACCACTTGAAATACCCACCAAGATGCCTTCTTGAGTCGCAGTTTTACGTGCCCATTCCACTGCATCGCTACTGGTAATGGCAATCACTTCATCTACCAGATCCAGATCCAGGTTCTTTGGAATAAAGTTCGCGCCAATACCCTGAATTTTATGTGGTCCTGGAGTGAGTGTCTCACCACGTTTTGCCTGACCAATAATGGCAGATTCAGCAGGCTCTACAGCAACTGAATAAATCGGCTTGTTTTTCACTTTTTCAAAAAAGCGTGAAATACCGGTAATCGTACCGCCTGTACCTACACCCGCTACCAGAATATCGACATTACCTGCAGTCGCTTCCCAGATTTCAGGACCGGTCGTCTCTTCATGGATTTTTGGGTTAGCTGGATTTTCAAACTGTTGTGGCAGGTAATACAGTTCAGGATTTTCATTCACCAGACGTTGTGCTTCTTCTACCGCGCCTTTCATGCCTTTGGCTGGATCTGTCAGTACTAAATTAGCACCTAATGCTTTCACCACTTTACGGCGTTCAATACTCATGCTGGATGGCATGGTTAAGGTAATATCATAGCCTTTAGCCGCTGCTACAAATGCCAGCGCAATACCGGTATTACCACTGGTTGGCTCAACAATGTGCATGCCCGGCTTCAATTTACCTGACTTTTCTGCATCAGCAATCAAGGCTGCGCCAATACGGCATTTCACCGAAAATGCCGGGTTACGGCTTTCAATTTTCGCAAGTACAGTCGCTCCGCCTGAAATGACACGATTGATACGAACCAGAGGGGTATTACCAATTGCCTCTGCATTATTGCTATAAACCGCGATACCTAAATTGGCAGGTGTTGGAAAAGCTGAATCTGTAGTCATTAGAATATCCTTGATGTTATTCGCCAAGATGTATTTACATGATACAAGCATTTTCCGGCTTTGTAGATGCCTGAAACAAGATGGAATCACGATAGCAGTTTGAAATGAAACATCTTCTTCCTAAAAAAACCGGAACACGATAAAATTATCTTATATTTTAATTAGTAAATTATAACTATTCTTGATAACACAATTCATTAAAAACCATAGTAATTCACGCTTTCTATCCATCAATTCATGCTGTTCGAGTCGTATAATTCGCGGGCTGTAATTGTATAAATGGACATAGTAAATGAAAACCGATCTTGAAATTGCCGCGATGCGGGATTCAGCTCAACAGGTTGTCGGTATTTTAAAGTTAATGGCCAATACGGACCGACTGCTCATTTTATGTCATCTCTCCCAAAATGAACTGAATGTCTCTCAAATTGAAGAGATTACCGAGATCAGACAGCCAACCCTGTCTCAGCAGCTCATGATTTTGCGTAAAAGCGATGCGGTAAATACCCGTCGAGACGGTAAACAGATCTATTATTCGATCAAAGACCAGAACCTGGTAGAAATGTTAAAAAAGCTTTATCAAATCTACTGTGTAAATCAAGCAGTCGCTTAAAGCTGCAATTTACCTCATTCGTCCTGTTTTATTTTAAAGCGATCTGCCTGATTTAAATTTTCTCTACTGAGAGTTTTAAGTCTTTTGCCTTGATCCTTTGTCCTCTCATTCATTTTTTAAAATGTGAATGATCACCTATTTATATCCTAAGACTTCTTAGCAGAATTTGTGCATAATATATCTATATTTGTGATTTAGACCTGTATATGCCAAATTTTAAGTCTAGACTGCTCAATAGACTCCCTGCCTGGTCATGGTTAAGTCAGTACAGCCCAGTGAAATTAAAATCAGATGTACTGGCTGCCCTGATTGTCGTCGCGATGCTGGTACCCCAAGGGATGGCCTATGCCATGCTGGCAGGTTTGCCACCGATTATGGGACTCTATGCCAGTATTCTACCAATGATCATTTATGCCTTATTGGGCGGCAGTACGACCTTATCGATTGGACCAGTAGCCATCATTTCCATGATGACCTTTGCCACACTGAATCCATTATTTGAAGTGGGTTCTCCGGTCTATATTGAAGCGGCAACTTTATTGGCATTGATGGTCGGCATTATTTCCCTGCTTTTAGGTGTATTCCGTTTCGGCTTTTTAATTCAGCTGATCAGCCATCCGGTCATTCAGAGTTTTATTATTGCTTCGGCTCTATTGATTGCTTTTGGTCAGTTCAAGTTTCTGGTGGATTTGCCTTTAAAAGCCAATAATATTCCCGAGCTGGTGAAAAGCCTGATTGAATATTTACCACTTTTGCATCTCCCGAGTCTGATCTTTGGCCTGCTTTCTATCGGTTTACTGGTTTATCTGCCGAAACTATTAAAATCTCAAGCAGTACAAAGCCGGATCGGTTCGACTGATTTTCTGGTTCGGGCGGTTCCATTGATTCTGGTTTTTCTCGGTATTGCTGCCGTTCTGTTTTTGGATTTAAAAGTTCAAGGCATTAAAACGGTCGGAGAAATTCCTTCAGGCTTTCCGCCCTTGTCTTTCCCGCACTGGAACTGGGAACTGGTGATGACCTTATTACCGGGTGCCAGCATGATTGCCATGATCAGCTTTGTAGAATCTCTCTCTATTGCTCAGGCAACGGCGCTACAGCAGCGTAGCAATTTGAACAGTAATCAGGAACTGATTGCGCTCGGTGTAGCCAATATCAGTGCCGGAATCAGCTCCGCCTTTCCTGTAACCGGTAGTCTGTCACGTACTGTGGTTAATGCTGACGCTGGCGCCAAAACACCTTTGGCTGGCGTATTGTCTTCTTTATTGATTGTCGTGGTTAGTCTGTTTTTTACCAGCTTCTTTGAGGATCTGCCGCTGACCATTCTGGCTGCAACCATTATTGTGTCTATCTGGAAACTGGTCAATTTCCAGCCTTTCGTCGATGCCTGGCGTTATTCCAAAGCTGATGGCATTGCCATGTGGATTACTTTTTTTGGTGTGGTATTACTGGATATTACTACCGGTCTAATCGTCGGGATTATTTCGACCTTTATTCTTATGCTATGGCGCATCAGCCGCCCTCATATTGCAGTCGTGGGTCTGGTCGAAGGCACCCAGCATTTCCGGAATATCCAGCGTCATCAGGTGATGACCTCTGATCGGGTTTTGTCTCTGCGTATAGATGAAAACCTAAGTTTTTTAAATGCGCATACCTTAAAAGGTTATCTGATTAATCAGTTAAGTTTAAATGACAAGTTAGAGCATGTGATTTTGAACTGCTCCAGTATCAGTGCGATTGACTTGAGTGCCTTGGAAACACTGGAAGAGCTCAATGCTGAATTGTCCAAACTGAATATTCGCCTGCATTTTGCAGAAGTGAAAGGCCCGGTATTTGACCGCTTGCAGGCCTCCAAACTCATGACACATTTGAGTGGCCGGATTTATCTAACCCATTTTCAGGCAATTCAGGATCTGGCACCGGAAATCTTCGAAAAGCCTCAACATTATATGATTTAAGATTTTTCAATTCTTTGCATGATAAACATGCTGTCATGCAAAGAATTGAACTGAAATATAACTGGAAATGATTGATTTAAATTCTATATTTATCTAAAAAATAAAGATTAAAAACCGATCATTGAATCTGGCTTTTTCTAGGAATTTTGTATGGAAATAATACGATCAAGATAAAAAATCATCTTAATTATTTATTAATTTTCAGTCACTTAAATATTATCTAAAAATATATTTTAAGCGATCCTTAATTTAAGTATAAAATAACGCAAATTTTTTTCGCATTTAGCCCTCGTAATTTTCACAAGGCAACCTTATGTTTTCTGCCCTATCGCGTCTGAGTTTAGTCTCCCGAATCATCATCGCCATTATTCTAGGCGTTGGTGTGGCTCTGTTATTTCCTGAAGCTGCACCTTCCTTAAGCCTGTTGGGTGATCTGTTTATTAAGGCACTAAAATCCGTCGCGCCAGTTCTGGTTTTCATTCTGGTTCTTGCATCAATTGCAAATTTCCAGGTTGGCCAGACCAATTCAACGATAAGACCTATTATGCTGATGTATGCTGTCGGCATGTTCCTGGCAGCATTAAGCGCTGTGATCGCCAGTATTTTATTTCCAAGCACATTGTTCCTGGATATTACAGCGCAAGGTGATTTACAGCCGCCAGGCAGCCTAGGTGAAATTCTCAAAAATCTGGTGCTGAGCTTTGTAGCGAACCCGGTGGTTGCCATTGCTGAAGCGAATTTTATTGGAATTCTGGCATGGTCAATTGCGTTAGGAATTGCCTTCCGTCATGCATCACACACAACTAAAACCTGTTTAAATGACGCTGCCAATGCAATCAATTATGTAATTCGTCTGGTGATCAGCTTTGCGCCAGTGGGTATTTTTGGTCTGGTTGCTGTGACTTTTGCTGAAGCGGGCCTAGATACCTTGACCAGCTATGCGCATTTATTAGCTGTTCTGCTGGGTACCATGGTATTTGTAGCCTTGGTGATTAACCCGTTAATGGTGGGTTTCATTACCCGTCGCAATCCGTATCCACTGGTGTTTACCTGCTTACGTGAAAGTGGTATTACCGCATTCTTTACCCGCAGTTCTGCTGCCAATATTCCGGTAAACCTGGACTTGGCAAAACGCTTAGGTGTGAAAGAGACTACTTCAAGCGTAGCAATTCCTTTAGGTGCAGCAATTAACATGGCTGGTGCATCAGTGACGATTACCGTGTTGTCTTTAGCTGCAGTAAATACTTTAGGTGTTAATGTTGACTTCACCACTATGCTAATTCTTTCTATCGTGGCAACTGTGTCTGCGTGTGGTGCTTCAGGTGTGGCTGGTGGTTCACTATTGCTAATTCCCGTGGCTTGTGGCCTGTTCGGGATTTCTTCAGATATCGCAATGCAAGTGGTGGCGATTGGTATGGTGATCAGTGTATTGCAGGACTCTACCGAGACTGCACTCAACTCATCTACCGATGTTTTATTTACTACAGCAGTAGACCGCGCTACAGATTGATTTTATATTGAAGAATCAAGATGTTTTGCTAATGATATTGCCATGCCATTACAGCGTTTACCATCGTGGGTTCAACTGGGTGCATTCTTCCTTGCGGTAAATGCTGGAATGATTAATGTATTAGGACTGGTGACCGTGTTGCATCAGTCTGTTTCACATATGACCGGTAATGTCAGTATGCTGGCAATGGCGCTGCTGGACTGGCAACCGCGTCAGATTTTATATCTGATTCTGGTTACTCTCTGTTATGTAATTGGCTCGATGTATAGCGGGCTGATTTTAGGAAATAGTCACTTTCGCTTGGGACGCCTGTATGGTTATCCTTTAAGCCTGGTGGCTTTTTTTATATTCATTTGCTGGCTATTATTGCCCTATTTCCCGCGTTATGCCTTGTTATGGGCCTGTGTCGCGATGGGCGTGCAAAATGCCATGGTCAGCCATTATAAAGGTGCAATTATCCGGACCACACATCTGTCTGGTGTACTGACCGATTTAGGTCTGGCTATGGGCTATCGCCTGCGTGGTCTGGTAGTAGAATCCCGTAAAGTGATCCTGCATATGCTGATCTTGGTCGGCTTTTTAATGGGTGGCATACTTGCCAGCTGGATTTATCCTTATTTAAAATTAAATGCATTCCTGGTCCCTACAGTGTTAAGCCTGCTGCTTAGCCTGACCTATTGGGTGATCTATTTACGTTATCGACATCAACACGACTAATTTCTGGAAATTCTCATGGTTAAAAATGCATTACAGGCGCAATTGTTAAAAGCAGGCCTGGTCGATAATAAAAAAGCCAAAAAACTGTCTAAACAGGCTGTACATGAAAAGCGCACAGGCGACAGTAAAGAAGCCGAAATCAAGGCAAAGATTGAGCAGGACAAACAGGAAAAGCTGGCTAAAGACCAAGCGATTGAACAGGCGAAAAAAGCCCAGTTGCAGGAAAAAGAACTTAAAGCTGCCATCATGCAGATGATTAACCAGCATAAAATCCGCGATACGGATGGCGAGATCAGTTATCAGTTTATTGATGACAGCAAGATCAAGAAAGTTTATATCAACCAGCAGATCTATAATGCACTGGTCGCTGGCAGTCTGGTGATTGCGCGTGAAAATGAGAGTTACGCTTTCCTGCCTAAAGCTCTGGCAGATCGTATCAATTCGAAAATGGAAGGCTTTATCATCGTGAATAATTCAGAGAAAAATGAAGAAACCACTGATGAAGAAGATCCATATGCAGCCTATGTGATTCCAGATGATTTAATGTGGTAAGCACATTTCCCTTAAAAGCATAAATAAAAAACCGGTATATTTGCCGGTTTTTTTAATCTGTTTTATTAAGTCTATGTCAGCTTTCCTTTTGCATATTCTTGTTTTAATAGATAGCAAATTTCACTCAATTCAAATCCTATTTGGAAAATTAAGATTTCATATAATAGGCCTTAAATGAAAGCGCTAATCACTAAAATTTAGTCTGTAAATATTCAATAAATCCCTCAATTTTCTTATTCACGTATAAGCAGATATGCAAAGGACTCACGTTATTTTGCTGAGCTTTTTCTACACTATACTTTGCTCTTTCTAAGAGTGCTATTACATAATGTATAGAGCTTTTAAGGATTTTTTTCGGATCTTTCTTTGAATACAAGTAACCATCAATTTTTTCAAAAGATTCATCATTAACCACTATCTCTAATATAGTGTTATTAATTTCATGGCTTATTGATTGCTCAATATGTTCCAGTTCATAGGAATGTAGAGCTTGTGCTATAACTATTTGAAGATTTTTCATTTTTAATGATTAAGATTATATGATTTTAATCCTAGCACTATCCCTTAAAAGAAGTAAGTATATAAAATGTAAAATAAAAATTAAGTTATATTGAATCAATATAATAAACGCTATACCAAATTCTTTAATTCACTTTGACCTTTTTAATTTTTTAAAGTTTAAAAAGAAGCATAGGAATACCAAGTTAGGTTGTTATATCAATTTTTCACATTTTCTAGTCAGAAACCGATCAATTTTTCATCTATTTATTCAATCTGAATTAATCTCAAGGAAGAAAAAACTATTCCGATAAAATAAAAACAAATGCCTGAATAGTGATTAAGTTCGCAGTCTCTAAGAAAGATATGTTTTAAAAGGTTATCCTGGATTAAAAAATTGCGTTTAAACCTATAAACTCTAACAAATTTTTTGAGTTAAAGAGAAAGATCAGTTGGAACAGTTTAATTTTATTCAGAATATTCGAGATTGGGCCGATCAGTACCCTTGGCTGGAAATGTTATCTTCACTGAGTATTGTGATTTTACTGGCCATCCTTGCCAATGTGTTTGCCAAACAGATTGTTGTACGTGGCATCCGTCAACTGATTTCCAAAATGCCCTTTGCCAATAATCAGATTTTTGCTGAACATAGTGTGATTCGCCGGATTTCCAATATTGTTCCGGCAATCGTGATTATGAACGGGATTACCACAGTTCCCCATTTATCCGACAAGGTACAAACTTTTGTACAGATGGGTGCTCAGGCATTTATTTTCCTGACCATTGCTCTGGCGCTCGGTGAATTACTGAATATCTTTAACCTGATTTATCAGCGCAATCCCAAGTCACGCAACAAGCCGATTAAAGGTTATTTACAGCTGGTTAAGCTGATCATCTTCATTGTTTGTGGTCTGATGATTTTAGGCACTTTCCTGAAAAAAGATGTATTCACCTTGCTCGCTGGCTTTGGTGCGATGGCCGCTGTTCTGATGCTGGTTTTTCAAAATACCATTCTGTCACTGGTCGCTTCGGTTCAGATTTCATCTTATGACATGGTTCGTATTGGTGACTGGATTGAAATGCCGACCCTGAATGCCGATGGTGATGTCATTGATATGTCATTACATACCGTGACTGTGCAGAACTTTGACAAGACTGTGACCACGATTCCGACCAATAAACTGGTGACTGATACCTTTAAAAACTGGCGCGGCATGCAGGAAGCGGGTGCCCGCCGGATCAAACGTTCAATTCATATTGATCAAACCAGCGTACATTTCATGACGGCTGAAGAACAGAACAAGCTGAAAAATTTTATCCTGCTGGATCAATATCTGAATACCAAATCAGAAGAACTAGAGAAGTTTAACCAGCAGCTCCAGCATCATTCACAATACAACCAGCGCCGTCTGACCAATTTAGGAACGTTCCGCGCTTATCTGGAATTTTATCTGCAACAGCATCCGGGTATTGCCAAAGATTTCTCATTGATGGTGCGTCAGTTACAACCGACCAGCGAAGGTTTGCCACTGGAAATTTATGCTTTCACCAATACGACGGTTTGGGCAGAGTATGAGAATATCCAGTCAGATATCATGGACCATATTCTGGCGATTATTCCGGAATTTGGATTGAAAGTTTATCAGGCGCCTTCTGGAAGTGATTTTAAAGAATCTTTTAACGCGAGTTCTTCATCTCCGATTATCACTTAAACTAACCTCTTAACTTAAGCCCGACATAATCTCTATTTCGGGCTTTTTTATTCTCAGTATTTAAAACGATTTCAAGCTCTTATTTTTAGTTTTCATATCAGCTGGCATAAATCTGGCATGAGTTTCTGCTCTGCAACCTAAAGTTTGATTTAGTTAAACATTTGTGGCAATTTCACTCAAATTCAGACTTCAAAAAGCAGAATCCTTTATAATTTCCGCAAAGAAAATACATGATAAGAGTACGTTAATGTTTCGATGGCTTGAACGGCTGGTAGACCCCTATCCCACCAAAAACCTGAATCAACCTTTACCCACCAGGTTTTTCCCCTTTGTCTGGCAAGCAGCTTATGGGGTACGCCGTTATTTGCTGATTCTAGTATTGTGTACCGCAGGTGCAGCCAGTTTTGAGGCCTTACTGTATTCAAAAATTGGTGATCTGGTGAACTGGTTGAGTCAAAGTCAGCCAGAGACTTTTTTAGATCAACATGCCAGCAACCTGACCTTATTGAGTATTATCTTGCTGGCCAATATCCTGTTTGCCAGTGCCCAGTCCCTGATCAAGCATCAGATTTTATACAGTAATTTCCCGATGCGTCTGCGTTGGCGCTTCCATAATTTATTGCTCAAACAGAGTTTGGACTTCTTCCATAATGACTTCGCCGGACGTTTATCCGCCAAAGTCATGCAAACGGCGCTGGCGATCCGGGAATTCTGGGTCATTTTGGGCGATATGCTGGCCTATGTGTTGATTTATTTCGTCACAATCAATATTGTTTTGGGTGCCATTTCACCTTTACTTATCTTGCCGCTTATGGTCTGGTTATTACTGTTTATCTGTGCTGCCTGCTATTTCATTCCAAGACTAAGCAAGATTTCGTCCTTACAAGCGGATGCGCGTGCAGTCATGACCGGACGTGTGACTGATGCCTATACCAATATTCAGACCGTAAAATTGTTTGCGCATGCGGGTCGTGAAAGCCAGTATGCCAAATCCTCTATGCAGGAATTTATGGTTACGGTGTATAAGCAAATGCGTCTGGGCGCTCAATACGAAATCAGCATTCTGATGCTGAGTGTTGTGCTATATGCAGGTGTGCTGGGTACTGCAATCTGGCTCTGGATGCAAGGTCAAGCGCAGCTCGGGATTATTGCAGCCACTACAGCGATGGTATTAAAGCTGAATAGTATTGCCGAGTTCATGATGTGGCAGACCTCTGCCCTGTTTGAAAATGTCGGTACCATTCAGGACGGGATGAAAACTCTAGGTCGTCGGATCAATATTCAAGACAAAGAAGATGCGAAAGAACTGGAGCTAAAACACGGTGAGATTAAATTCGATAATGTCACTTTTGCCTATAATGAAAAACCGGTCATTGACCAGTTTAATCTGACCATTCGCCCAGGTGAAAAAATCGGGATCGTGGGGCGTTCTGGAGCTGGTAAATCGACTCTGATTCAATTGCTATTGCATTTCTATCATCTGAATCAGGGCCGTATTCTGATTGATGGCCAGGATATTGCCGATGTCACTCAGGACAGTTTGCGTAAAAATATTGCGCTGGTCACTCAGGATACGTCTTTACTGCATCGTACCGTGGCTGAAAATATTAAATACGGCCGTCCGGATGCAACTGATGAAGAGATGTTTGAAGCTGTACGCAAGGCCAAAGCAGAAGAATTCATTCCAAATCTGACTGATTTGCGTGGCCGTAGAGGCTATGAGGCCTATGTGGGTGAACGTGGCGTGAAGCTTTCTGGTGGACAGCGTCAACGTATTGCCATTTCCCGGGTATTCCTGAAAGATGCACCGATTCTGATTCTGGATGAAGCCACCAGTGCTCTGGATTCTGAGGTCGAAGCGGCTATTCAGAATAGTCTAGATGACTTGATGCAAGGTAAAACGGTTATTGCCATTGCGCATCGTCTTTCTACCATTGCGCAGATGGATCGTCTGATTGTGATGGATCAAGGTAAAATTGCCGAGCAAGGTACGCATGATGAACTGGTTGCCTTAAACGGGATCTATGCGCAATTATGGCAACGTCAAACAGGCGGGTTCTTGGTACAGCAACATGTCAAAACTGATAACTTACACGAAGCATAATCGCTCTATCCAGTAGTAGCTAAGCTCTACAACAGAAACCGAAGCATTCTATTTGAGTCACTTGAATAGCCATGCTTCGGTTTGCTTTTATGGGAATATCATCTATTCCATAAGCATTTTTTAAGTCTAGATTTTCCTAAAAGTGATCCTGTTTTGAACTAGAAGAAACTTGTAGCCTTAAAATTAAATCCCTAAAATATCTCTGGTTTACATTGATTTCCAACTTTAAATTAGGCTACTCTGCTTGAAGTTGATTGAAATCTGCTTGTGGAAATTGCCGCAGCTTTGTCCAACAATTTTTATCAAGAAAATGGCTTTTTCATGCCAATATGAAGTGAAAATAAAAAAATTTGAATGAGTGCAACGGATCGCGCATGAAAACAATAGCTCCACGCCAAGACCAAGGTATTCCAGGTGTATACGGTCTCTTGCTTCTCGATGTCATTTCCCGCTGGGGGTATAATAATGAGTCGCTTTTTAAGCCTTTTGGCCTGACCAGTGAACAGTTGGCAGATCCTGATTACCGTATTCCGACCCCTGTGGCCAATGAACTGGTCAAGCATGCCCTGAAACTCACTGGTGAACCGACATTGGGTTATCACTTAGGTACCCAGATGCGGATTTCAATTCATGGCTTTATCGGTTATGCCATCATGACGGCGAATAATATTACCGAAGCTCTGGTGCTAGCGAACCGATTCATTCAGTTACGTTTACCCTTCCTGCAGCTATTTTTCTCGACCTTTGGCGCTAAGGCAACGGTACAGCTGCAAACTGATATTCAGCTTGAACCGCTTCGTACCGAAATTTCAATTGCCCTGATGATTGGCCTGATCAGTATGGCCAAAGCCATTACCGGGGTTAACGATGCGAACGGAGAAATCGACTTTGATTTCAAAAAGCCGGAAGGCTTTGAACGCTTCATGGCGAAATTTCCTACGCACCAGTTCCGTTTTGAACAGCCGCATTTAATTTTAAGCTTTGATAAAAGCTACCTGATGAACAAGTTGGTACATGCCGATCCAATTGCCAGCCAGATTGCGATTAACCAATGTGAAGCTGAATTATCTGCACTTGGTGAACGACACCGGATTGCCATGCGGGTGCGGGATATTCTGACTCATTCCGAACAGCATTATCTGAGTATTGAAAGCGTAGCTGAACGGCTGCATATATCGGATCGAACCTTAAAGCGTCAGTTGGCCGCTGAAGGTACTTCTTTCTCTACGCTAGTGGATGAAGTGCGCTACCGGCATGCCACTTCCTTATTATCCCGTACAGACTTTACTCTAGAGCAGATCGCTGATGAACTTGGCTATAGTGATGTGGCCAATTTTAGTCGGGCGTTTAAGCGCTGGAGTGGTCGTAGCCCGAGCAACTGGCGTAAAGATCCTTATTTATAAGCACGGATAAACCTTTTGTTTTGGCCAAAAAGAATGTATAAAACATATCAAAAATGATCTTAAGATTTTTAGGGAGTTATCAATGAATCATCCTTCAGAATTAAAGTACGCAAGTACGCATGAATGGGTACGCATTGAGGGTGATCTTGTTGTGACCGGTATTTCCGACCATGCACAGGATGCATTAGGTGATCTGGTTTATGTAGAAGCACCAGATCTTGACTCACATATTACTGCGGGCGAACAGGCTGGCGTGGTTGAATCAGTGAAAACTGCTTCTGATATTCATGCACCTGTCTCTGGTACAGTGGTTGAAATCAATGCTGCGCTTGAAGATGATCCTGACTTCATTAATGATGACCCGTACGGCAAAGGCTGGATCTATAAAATCAAACCGGACAATATGGCAGATGTAGAAAAGCTACTGTCTAATACAGAATATGAAGCTGGCCTATAAGCTACTTTGATTTAGTATGGAAAAATAAGAATCAGCCTGCGGGCTGATTTTTTTACGCATTGAAAACTTCGTATTTAAAGCTCACCATCAAATACAATGTATTTATATCGGAATTTTATTGTATTTTTCACACATTTTTCTTAAAGTCTTTGCTGTACCTGCTATCACTCGCATCAGATAGCTCAGGCTGCTTTATAAAAATAATATTCATGTTCACCGCAGCATTTCCCTATAGATCAATTTAGGAAAATTATGAAATCCAATCTATTGCCTTTATGGACCAAGCCTTTTGTGCTGTGTCTGGCCAATAACCTGTTTTTATTTATTTTCTATTTTGCACAAACCACGATTTTACCGATTTATATCCTGAAAGAATTAGGCGGAAACTTAGCCCAAGCTGGTCTGGCCATGACCTTGTTCATGATTTCAGCGATTGCTGTACGACCATTTAGCGGCCTGATTATTGAGAAATTGGGTATCCGTAAAACCTTGATTGTTTCTGGAATCTTTTTCAGTCTATTTTCCCTAGCCTACTTGCTTGCCGATCAGCTGATGACCTTATTTATCATCCGTTTTTTGCATGGGATCTGGTTTAGTATTTTGACTACCGTCTGTGTTCCTGTGGTGAATCAGTTTATTCCAGAGCAGCGTAAAGGCGAAGGCATGGGCTATTACGTTATGTCAGTCAATCTGGGCATTGTTTTAGGGCCACTGATTGGCTTAAGTCTGATTGAATACTGGTCTTATTTTCAGATCACAACATTGCTGATTGCATTAGTTTTTATCGGATTTGCTTTCTGCTTAATGATTCCGGTCAAAGAGTTTGAGAACATCATTCAAACTATTCCTGAGAAAAAAGGACTGGCGTTGTCTGATGTTGTAGAAAAGAAAGCGCTGCCTGTTGCGGTACTCGCTGCTCTGACTTCCTTCTCTTATGCCAGTATCATGTCTTTTATCGCGCCTTTTGCTGCCAGTAAAAATCTGATGGCTTATGCCAGTTTATTCTTTGTCGTATTCGCTATTTCCATGATGAGTTTGCGCCCGATTACCGGAAAAATTTACGACCGCAAAGGCCCACAATATGTGATTTATCCTGCGCTACTCATCTTTAGCTTAGGACTCTTTTTACTCAGTCAGATTCAGACTTTGTGGGGATTCTTACTGGCTGCGGTATTGATTGGTGTCGGTTTTGGCAGCGCACAACCTTGCATTCAAACACTGGCCATTCAACGTGCACCGAAACACCGGATTGGTTATGCGACTTCGACCTTTTATACCTTCTATGATGTAGGAATTGCGGTCGGTTCGCTACTGATTGGGGCGCTTATTGCGACTTATAGTTATCAGTTCGCCTTTATTCTCTGTAGTTTACTCACCTTATGCAGTATTGTTTACTTTAAACTGGTCGTTCAAGTTAAGACTGCCTAATACAAGTTAATATCTAAATATAATAAAAAAACAGGCAGATGAACTGCCTGTTTTAATTCTGACACGAAGATGTATTTATTCAGATGCTGAAGTATTTTCTTGTTCTTTTTCTTCAGCTTTCGGTTCTTGCATCATCGTGAATTGTGTTGCTTCTCCAGCAGCAGGATTATCCTGGCGGTTGCTTTTCAGCTTGATCTGTAAACGTAATTCATTAGTCGAATCAGCATTACGCAATGCTTCCTCATAAGAAATCGCACCCTCGTTATACAGGTCAAATAAGGCCTGATCGAAAGTCTGCATGCCCAGTTCACGAGATTTGCCCATAATGGCTTTCAGCTCATGAAACTCACCTTTTAGAATCAGATCAGAAATCAAAGGTGTATTTAACATGATTTCAATTGCAGCCCGACGCCCTTTTCCATCCTGAGTACGAATCAGACGCTGAGAAATCACGGCTTTGATATTAGCTGATAAATCTAGCAGTAACTGATTACGGCGTTCTTCTGGAAAGAAGTTAATAATCCGGTCCAGTGCCTGATCGGCATTATTAGAATGGAGTGTTGCAAGACATAAATGGCCAGATTCAGCAAAGGCAATTGCATGCTCCATACTGTCTGTATCCCTGATTTCGCCAATCACGATAACGTCAGGTGCCTGCCGCATGGTATTAATCAGTGCATTGTGCCAGGAAACGCAATCTACACCAATTTCACGCTGGGTGATCATCGACTTTTTATGCTGATAGACATATTCCACCGGGTCTTCGATCGTAATAATATGCCCTTCAGTATGCGTATTACGATAATCAATCATAGCTGCTAATGTAGTCGATTTCCCGACACACGTTGCACCAACTACCAGCACCAAACCACGTTTCTGCATGATGACCTGTTGCAATGAAGCTGGTAAGCCTAACTGCTCAAAGCTTGGAATATCTGTCGTAATGACCCGAATCACCATGCCTACATTGTGCTGTTGCTGGAAGACATTAACCCGGAAACGCGACACGCCCGGGATGCTAATACTAAAATTGCATTCCATCACCGATTCAAATTCCTGAATCTGTCGCTCATTCATCAAGGCATAAGCAAACAAACGGGTCTTATCGGCTGTGAGTTTCTGCTGGCCAAACGGTTTCATTAACCCTTGCTGTTTGATACTGGGCGGGAAATCAGCTGTAATAAAAAGATCGGAACCACCATATTCAACGACTTTGGTCAGCATATGGTGCATAAATTTACGTGCTTCATCGAGCAATTCAGTTGTATACATAGCAAGCTTCCCGGGATCATTACTCATCCGCTGTTTAAAAACAGTATCAGGCTGACCTCTAATAAATTATTGTTATTGTTTATTTTTTAAATTAATTATTTTTTATGAATTTTTTAAAATCGTTTTAATACTCATTGTTTTAATTTTCAAAATATCGAATTGTTGCTTTCAGCATTTAGAAAAATACTTCTGAACAACCATATCCGATCATAATATCTTTCCTCAACGAATTGAGGAAAGATAAGATCGTGAGTTTAAGCGCTACGCTTTAAACTTTCGCATCGCAGTGAATCAGCCATATTTAACAATAATTGCTCGGTTTTTGTCCAGCCCAGACATCCATCAGTCACTGACTGGCCGTAAACCATATCTTCAGAGATTTTCTGATTGCCATCAACCAAATGACTTTCGAGCATTACACCCCGCACATTGCTGTGCAAACGTTCAGCGACGATCTGCTCCAGCACTTCAGGTTGTAGCATTGGGTTTTTTGAACTATTGCCATGACTGCAATCAATAACCAGGGCCGGCAAATCGGTTGAGTGTTTCGCTTTAATTTTTTCAATTTCAGACAACTGGTAGTTCGGACCACTATTTGAACCACGCAGGATCAAATGTGCTTTTGGATTCCCTTTTGAGCTCAGGATACACGGCAGACCCGATTGGCTCATGCCCATGAACTGATGTGGATTGGAAGCTGACTGAATAGCATCAAGAGCAATTTGAATCGAACCATCTGTCCCATTTTTGAAACCAATGCTGTACGGCATATGGCTGGAAATTTCACGGTGAATTTGTGATTCACTGGTACGCGCGCCAATCGCACCCCATGCCAATAGATCATCGAAATACGCTGTCGCCATTGGACTTAATACCTCTGAGGCAATCGGCAGACCCATGCCAATCAGTTTTAGGTACAGTGCACGAGATTTTTCCAGACCCAATTGAATATTGGATGAGTCATCGAGTTCTGGGTCATACAGGAAGCCTTTCCAGCCTACGGTGGTACGTGGTTTTTCAATATAAGCCCGCATAACCAGGAAAATTTGATCAGAAACCTGTTCCTGAAGCTGTTTTAATTTTTCTGCATATTCCAGTGCGGAAGCTTCATCATGAATGGAACATGGTCCGGTAATCACCATTAAACGGTGATCTTTACCCTCTAAAATATTTTGAATAATTTGACGCTGTTCAGCGATTTGTGCAGCCAATTGCGGAGACAGTGGCAATTGCTGCTTAAGCTGCTGTGGTAAAGCTAAAATGGTTTCTGTTTGATGTTGTTGTGATGTATGTGCAATATTCATGACTTTAAATCCTGGGACTGGCAATCAGTCCAAACTTTTATTTGAGCGTTATGGGTCTAATCGAAGATGTCGAAAGCGTCATTAGCTGGCTAAAGTAAGACCAATAAAAGTTACTAAAGTATGAATAGTTAAAGTTTGTCATGGCTGTCTCCAAAAAATTGTTAAATCACATGCATAAAAAAACCTGATCAGGGTTGCCGATCAGGTATTAACTGGTGGGCAACCTTTTCATTGCCCAAACGCATTCAGGCAATTATCTAAACTGCCAGAAATAAAAATAAGCGTTTGAAATGATAGGTTGCTTTAACATGTTTATGTCTTTCATAAAAATGTGAATCTGAAATTAAAATACGCGCTCTATCCAGTTTTGACAAGTAGTAAATATAAAAAAATATTTATCAGTATTTATACTTTTACTTATCACCCTAGAATTCTAACCTTTCAGATATTAATAATGGACAAAGTCGTGACGGTCAGCAGACTTTGCCCATTTCCTTAAAACCAAGAGCATATTAGATCTTGGTTTTGGCATTTGCAATTAACGGGTTACGCGATTCCATGCATCACGTACTGCAAATTTTGCCTGTTCCCAGTTCAGACGTGACTGGCCTTTTGCCTGTTCCCATTTTACTTTCAGATCGCTTTCTACATCTTCAAAACGGGTATTGGCATCATATGCTCCACGGTTTTCATAACCGACACGATAGGCCGCATCATAGTCACGATCGTAATCTAAATCGCTATACGTGGTACGGGCATCTGAATAATAAGGGGTTTCAACGGCATTATCTCGCCAGAACGCTGCTTCTTCAGTCGGGTTCACAGCTTCGCCTACGCCTTTACCTGCCAGACCACCGACCACTGCCCCAACAACACCGCCTACTGCTGCACCGACCGGACCGCCTGCTGCACCGACCGCTGCACCTGCCGCTGCGCCACCTGCAGCACCAACACCTGTACCCACAGGATGAGCACCAGGTTCACCAGTAATTGGATCAGCATTTAAATCATCGCGGACATCTTTAGGCGCATTCTTAATTACATCACGATCAAAATTATCATTCGACATAGAGCTTATCCTTATTCTTTAAAATGGTTTTATCACGTATTTTCATACGTCCTATTTAATATAAGCATCTGGCATGTAATGACATTAGCAGGCGTGTGTTGTTTCAGTGACTCTCTGTGAGGCTTTCATGCACTAATGTATCTTGAATCAAGTGAAAGCCGCATAAAAAAGACCGGATTGGTACCGGTCTTTTTTAGATTAAAACAGCTTAGTCAAAATGAATGACTGTACGAATTGATTTACCTTCATGCATCAGGTCAAAAGCTTCATTGATCTGATCTAATGGCATCGTATGTGTCACAAATGGTTCTAATTGAATTTCGCCTTTCATGGCCTGCTCAACCATGCCCGGTAATTGAGAACGGCCCTTAACACCACCAAATGCCGTACCCATCCATTTACGGCCTGTGACTAGCTGGAATGGACGAGTTGAGATTTCTTTACCTGCACCTGCTACGCCAATAATCACAGACTGACCCCAGCCACGGTGTGCACATTCTAGTGCTGAACGCATTACGTCGACATTACCAATACATTCAAAAGAGTGGTCTACGCCCCAACCGGTCATTTCCACAATCACTTGCTGAATTGGCTTGTCATAGTCTTTTGGATTCACAAAATCAGTAGCGCCAAACTGTTTAGCCAGTTCGAATTTATCTGGATTGGTATCCACGGCAATAATACGGCCGGCTTTGGCCTGGCGAGCACCTTGTACAACTGCAAGACCAATACCGCCTAAGCCAAATACAGCGACGCTATCGCCTTCCTGTACTTTAGCAGTGTTATGTACTGCACCAATACCTGTAGTCACGCCACAGCCTAATAAACACACTTGCTCATGGTTAGCTTCAGGGTTAATTTTCGCTAGAGAAACTTCTGCAACGACTGTATATTCAGAGAACGTTGAACAGCCCATATAATGATAAATCGGTTGGCCATTATAAGAAAAACGGGTAGTTCCATCTGGCATTACACCTTTACCCTGAGTCGCACGAACCGCTACACACAGGTTGGTCTTACCCGATTTACAGAACAGACATTCACCACATTCTGCCGTGTAAAGTGGAATCACATGATCACCCGGTTTCAGACTCGTCACGCCTTCACCTACCTCAACGACCACACCCGCGCCTTCATGGCCTAAAATGGCTGGAAATACGCCTTCCGGATCATCACCAGATAAGGTAAATGCATCGGTATGACATACGCCTGTATGGCTAATTTTTACCAGTACTTCACCTGCTTTTGGTGGAGCAACATCTACTTCCACAATTTCTAATGGCTGACCTGGGCCAAATGCAACCGCTGCACGTGATTTCATGTAAAACGATCCTTTTATTACTGATTTACAGATGGTTAACAGTAACCTCTTTCTATTCAGAGATTCAACCATTAACATCACTAGTTGAGGAATAAAACCCCTATAACTAATGGAACATCAATGACTAAGCCCTCGTCAATTACATGTTTAAGTATTTTTGTTTTTAGTCTGACTATTTCTGGCTGTGAATTAGCTCCCAATACAGCAAAAGACGAAGCCATTACTCCGGTACAATCGGCCCACTGGATCAGAGAGGAACAACTACCACAGATTCAGGAAGGGAAAACGGCTTATCTGCCTTTATATGACGGTTTTATGAGTATGGCGGCAAGGTTATATCTGATTAATCAAGCCAAATACCATCTCGACCTACAATATTACATCTGGAAAGATGACTATATTGGCAACATGATCCTCTCCCAATTATTAAAAGCCGCAGACCGTGGCGTGAAGGTTCGGGTTCAGATTGATGACCAGAACGGAACTCAACTGGATGATAAGCTGCTGGCCTTAGCCCAACACCCTAATTTCGAAGTCAGACTATTTAATCCTTATAAATTCCGTCATTTGCGTGCCCTTGATTACGGATTTCGTATGAAATATGTTAATCCGCGCATGCATAATAAACTGATTATTGCGGATGGTACGGCAGCGGTCACAGGTGGTCGGAATATCAGTAGTGAATATTTTGATGCCAGTGAAGACTTTCAGTTTAGCGATGTTGATATTTTCTTTGCCGGAAAACCAGCACACGATGCGAATCAGACCTTTATCAAATTCTGGAACGATGATCTAAGCTATGACATCCGACAAGTTTTGAATGATTCAGGTAATCCACAACTTTTAAAACGGTTGAGAACAGAATTTAAAGAAGATGAAGTCGATAAAAATGAACTAAGACGTCGAGTCGGTATTGCGGAACAGCAGATTGATGAACAGCTGAGAAAGCGCCCGATTAAATGGGGAAATGCCTATTTTGTTGCCGACGCCCCTTCCAAGGTCCGTCGTAGCGCCCAGAATGGTGATTATATTTATACTCATATGCTGGAACTTATGGGTGAGCCCAAAGACCATCTGGAACTGGTTTCTTCTTATTTCATTCCTACTCAGGAAGGTGCGGATTATTTAAGTAAACGTGCCCAACAGGGTGTCAAAATCAGAATTTTAACCAATTCGTTCCAGGCAAATGATGTTGCTTTGGTTCATGCCTATTATCAGCAATACCGTAAACAGCTCCTCACAAATGGAATTGAGCTCTGGGAATTTAAACCCTATATTGAACGACCAAAACGGACCTGGTATGAAATTA
Organism: Acinetobacter sp. NIOH-H-8; assembly: GCF_046635365.1. NCBI lineage: Bacteria > Pseudomonadati > Pseudomonadota > Gammaproteobacteria > Moraxellales > Moraxellaceae > Acinetobacter > Acinetobacter sp. NIOH-H-8. Next base: position 41,076 of record NZ_JBHDVN010000002.1, on the reverse strand, counting down.
TGACCGGTAATATTATTCCGGCCAAAAATAAGAACAGCTCCAGTTTGCATGCCAAATTCTTTGATCTGGATGGCATGGTATTTATTGGTTCCTTTAACTTCGATCCACGTTCTGCATATTTAAACACTGAAGTCGGTCTGGTGATTGAATCTGATCAGCTCCAAGATGAAATTACCAAGTCCTTAAACCAGTATTTACCCAGAATGGCTTATCAACTTAAGTTAAATAAACAGGGCGAGATCATTTGGCTGGAACATCAAAAAAATGGTTCAGTGATTCAGCATAATCATGACCCTGAAACAACACAATTCCAGCGTTATATGATGAATCTGGTGGCGAAATTCCCGGGAGAATGGTTAATGTAATGACAGATACATTGCGATCAAATTACATTTAGTGTGGTTTTTCCTTAATTGATAGTTGGCTTTAGATATTTTAGATCTTTATTGGTAATAAGCTGAACAATATAAAATTGACTAAATCTCTAAATCGAGTTTTTCTACTTATATTTTTCAGCTTATTTCTTATACATTAATCAGATCAATACCTACAAAGGTTTTACCTATTCCGTTGATTGCTCTAAAATTACACTTTTCCAGTATTTTGCGAATTTTCGCTTTCCACTCCCATGCAATTTTTTGATTTAAGTCGTCAGTTTAAACTCAGTGATATTCTCACCCCTGTTAAGACCTTGCAGGATCTGTCTCAACAAGAATGGTTTTTAGCCAAAATACGGGTTGAACATGACTGCCTGTCTGATTCGGACTTGGTCGAAGGTCAGGTCGTACTTAAATCTAATCAGAATATCCAGGTCGAACTGGAATGGCTGATTCAGGATACCGGTTATGAATTACAGGTGCTATTCAAAGGTGTTGAAACCGAAGCTTCTGAAGAAACACTGGTGATGGTTAAAGGCGCGCAACTGGTCGATGAACAACAGCAACTGATTTCTGCACAGGCTTTAAGTTTATGGATTGACGGGACATTACTCCCGATGTTGCCGAATATCCGCAAAGAAATTAAAGCGCGCTTAAACCTGTGGGATTATGTGGAATATGATGGTTAATTCATTTTTCCATTTCTAAAATTTGAAAGAGCCATATCGGCTCTTTTTCGTTTACAGGGAATTTACCTAATATATTTAATTGGTTAAATTGCCCTTGCCTGAATATTTTTATGGCAATGCCTATTTTAGACATACAGATTAAGCTTGATTAAAATAATAAAGAGAAAACATCATGATTTCCCCTTCTGAATGGCAAAATATCCGTCAAGTTGTTGCAGATGCGCAGCGTGCAGCAATGCATTGTTCGATCGCAACCGTCAATCCCCGAGGCTTTCCTAGTATTACTCCGATCGGAACTGTCTTTCTGGATCAGCAGTCTAGTACAGGTTTCTTTTTTGATACTTACTCCACCACCTTCTCTGAAAATTTACAGCATCAGCCACTTGCCTGCATTCAGGCTGTGAATAGCAGCAAACTGTTCTGGTTAAGTTCCATGTTCAAGGGAAAATTTAAGCATTATCCCGGTGTACGTTTATATGCAGAGATTGGCTCTTTACGTCCTGCAACAGCGGAAGAGATTGAGAAAGTTGAATCTCGTATCTCTACATTAAAATGGAGTAAAGGTAGCAAACTGATCTGGTCCAGCTTTCATCATGTTCGGGATATTAAAGTTAAGGATTATCGCTGGGTCGAATATCCCAATATGCAGGTAGAAAATACTTAAAAACTTTCTAAAAGTAAGCTTATTTCATAAATATACTTAATATTTATATTTATTCATAACTCAAATTAGACCGACATGCTCGAACATCATCCGGTAACTATCTGCTTTCTTATCCAGAGCCAAAGGATAAGCCCGGGATGAAGATGGCATCCGGTATAGATACAGGTCACGGCCAAGAAAATGTGCCTGTGTTGGCTCACCTATACCGGGTTTCAACGTACCTTCAGGCATAGAGAGCATCAAAGTATCTGTGGCCTTGTCGCCTGTAGTCATGATGTGGTTGCAGTCCGGCATTTTCCCTAATAGATCCTGCAAATTGGTTGGCACTACAATTTCTAGAAATTTATCGGAAGCATTTCCCTTCAGGCGTCGGATCTGATAAGCACTGTCAAAAATCGCAATCCCCGTTTCAGTTAGAAACTCACGGATTAGATGTTCCTGAAATTTTTTATTAGGTAAGTCCAAAAAGTAATCTTTATTTTTAAAGAAAATTAACCCAAATATCCGCCACATATCATTTTGGTAATTCGGATAATAAAAATTCATTTTCCAGCGCGTTGCGGGTGGCGGAAAACTGCCCAACATCAGTAATTTGGCATTGGGCGGTAAAAATGGCGGTAATGGATGGGTTTCAATATCCGACATAAACTGTTCCAGATTCAGGTATTTCAGTTATTTTAGAATGCCTGACGGATCTTGCTAGCGACTTCTTGTCCCCAAAGTGTATAAACTTCCTTACTTGGATGAAAACCATCTTTGGCCATTTGTAAATTCATGGCCCGATATTTTTCAATATCGTATTCAATCCATTGCATGTTGATCTGCTTGTTCACAAATTTTTCCAGTTGTTGGTTCATATGTTTGGCATATTGACCAAATAACCAGGCCAAAGGATTCGGTAAAGCTGGGAACATGTTCATTGGAGGGACACCGGCTGCAATGACCAGTTTTGGATTAAACTTTTGCTGGATTTTGCCATAAAACTGTTCCTGCTTCTTGATCCAGACATCGGCAGGCATGAGCTTAGTCACATCATTCACGCCGACTGAAGTCACGACCACATCATAGGATTTAGCTTCAATCTGGTCTAAAGTACGAATGACCTTTGAGGTGGTATCGCCCGTTTTTGCCTGTAACTTCCATTCAATTTCAAAGTCATTTTTTAGCTCATTCAGAATCGCGCCAAGTAAGGCATCATTCTGATGATCTACCCCGACCCCTGCTGCTGCTGAATCACCCACAATCAGTAATGAAAGTTTTTTGCCTGTTCCTGTTTGACCTTCACGTGCACCCTCTGGTTCTGGAAGTTTTATCGTATTTTTTTTGACACGGTTACCCTGAATTACGAGCGTGGGAATTAAGGCGATAGTGGCAGCTTTGAGCAACATAATGGACTAATTTATATAAAGATATGATTAATTTTACTGCAATTTATGGATTACGAGTAATACCTCAGCAGTCATTTTTAATGAATATTCACGTAACTTTAACTAGCAAAATAAAAAAATCCCGGCGTTTAACGGGATTTTTTTAATGTGGCTAATATATCAAACTTTATGATCATTCCAGCGGTTCATGCGCTTGAACGTCCCAATATCATTAAAGCGTACACCCACTTCTTTCATGACTTTATGCGCCGTTTTAGAGGTCAACTGACGTATATAAAAGGGTTCTTTGACCACAAAATGATGGATCGCATGAGTTGAACCGAAATTACAGCAAAATAACTGGAATGGCACCATCCACCATGGATTCAGTACCTGAGTCTGCTTGATGACATCGCGTGGATCAATATCACCATAATAATGCATATTGGAGCTAACGAATTGCAGGCTAAAAGAACGGATAAAATTCGGAATGATCCAAATTACTGCCAAGAAATTCACGAGCGGCATAGCTTCGATGATACTTTCCGACCAAAGCATTTCATAACCAAAGATTGGTGCAACGGCATTGCCTACATGAAAGACTACAAATAAATAGCACAGACCATAATAAATCAAGCTTAATGGCAAGAAGCCTAATAGCTGAGAAATCATGGCAACTTTACGTTCTTTTTCAGGCTGTTTTTCCATAAAAAGATGAATCATTTTAAACATCTGAAAAGGACGTAAATAGACCGACATCAACTGGTCACTTATCACTAGTATGCGGCGAATCCCCCATGGCATACCATTACTGATGCCACGTTCTTCAAGATCATATTCAGTGCCTGAATATTTATGATGATGCAAATGCATGCGTCGGCGAGCCCATGGACTAATCGTATTTGGACGAGCCAGCCACACTAAAGCCAACATTAAATGATGTGCCCAAGGTGTTTTTTTGAAATACATATAATGAATCAGGTCATGTTCTAATTCATGTGTCAGTGAAGCAAAAATTGCAATTAGGGGAATGGTGAACCACGCAGAAAGATAACCATATCCATATGCCAATGCGCATGCGATCATCCCCGTCCAGGCAAAACCTAAAATACTCACACCAATGAAATTCTGATGTTTAAGTATAGGATAACGGGTACGTATTTCTTCCCCGGCCTGTGTAACGATATTTCTGACCTTAGAGATTCGCTGTTGGTCAGTCATATCCGAAGATGTAGACATATGGACAACCTTTGATTTCTGAACAGTTGTACATTAAAGGAATTTATAAAAAAGAGAAGTTATCTTTCCACTTTCGCAGCGAGTATGTCCAAGTTTTGGGCAGTTTTAGTAATTTTTTCAAGATCAAGAATAAAGCAGAAAAATAAGGAGTATTTTCTATAAAACTTGTCGTCTAAAAATTCTCTTCTTAAAAATTTAATTATTTCTATTCTGATAGAATTTTAATTTTTATATATAAATAAAATTTATTCATCATCAAAGTGTTAATGACTTTTAGTGAATTAACTAATTATTTTAATAATTTATAATACCTTTAGATCCGATATAGTCAAACTACTTTATTATTCATACAAGATTCGAAAAAAACTCGAAATAACTCATCGACTGAGTCGATCAACCATTCTTTACGCTTACGTTTAACCCATGCCCACATCTGTTCTATAGGATTTAAATCAGGGCTGTATGCAGGAAGCCAAAGAATTTTATGCCCTTGTTGTTCCAATAACTCCTGAATATCTGCTCTTTTATGAAATGCTGCATTATCCATAACCACTACACTATTTTCTGGTAATGCTGGTATGAGGAATTGCTCAATCCAAAAATGAAAAACATCTGAATTGATTTTGCAGTCAAATAAACCGACTGAAAATAAATACCCTTTATGGATTGCTCCAATGGCATTGGTCTGATTCTTTAATTGCCAATTATATTGCCCTAGACAGGGTACTCCTTTTCGTGAGTAGCCATGAGGTCTGTAATCATGTGACTTAAAACCACTTTCATCCAGATAAATAATCGGATGGTTTTTTTCTAATTCATTCACTTGCAGAATAAATTTATCCCTAAGCTTTGTATCTGCTTTAGGATGGCTTAACGTCTTTTTTTAACTGTAATATTTAAGCGCTTTAATGCAGCACCAATAGATGAAACACCACAATTAAAACGTGCAGCACGTTCATATTGATAAGCATCAGGATACTTTTCAACATCTTCACGTAAAGCATCATCGTTAATTTTAGAAGGTTTACGTACACGAGTTTTTTTAATCTCTATACGTTTCTTCCATTCAACAATGGTATTTTTATTAATTTCAAATTGTGCAGCTACTGCTCGAATAGAATAACCTTCCTCAAGCTTAGCTAAAATTTTACGTCTAAAATGTTCTGAATAACTCATTGCACCATTGTATTGGTTTTATAATGATTTGACTATACCAGAATTATCCTACCTACTTTTATCCAAAATTTTGAATACTAAAAAGTAAAAAAGCCCCGAATGGAGCTTTTTTAAATTGAAGTTTTAACCTAATTTATTGACTAATTTTAGCGGCAATACTTTCATTGCCAGACCGAGTGGCAACCAAGGCCATTTCGGTACATAGGCTTTGACTGGCGCTTTCTCAATTTCTTCTGCCAATAAACGTGAACCCGTTTTCTCATCCACTTCAAATGGTAATTTTTTCGCGCCTTCATTAATTTCAGTACGAATATAGCCTGGGAAAATGGTCGTAACTTTAATTGGTGTATCAATTAGTTCAGCACGAATGCCTTCAGCCAGATGGGCAACCCCAGCCTTACTTGCACCATAAGCGGTCAAGTGTTTTGGCATACCACGCATTGCGCTCATCGATGAAATCATTACCAGATGACCGGAGTTTTGTGCGCGGAAAATTTCCACTGCAGCTTCACATTGTGCCAATGCAGAAATAAAGTTAGTTTCAACAGTAGCTTTATTAATCGCAAAATTACCTTTACCAATCCGGCGGCCTTCACCTACACCGGCATTGACAATAATCCGGTCAATGGTGCCAAAGTCCTCTTTAAAGGCACGGAAAACCTCAAAAACCTGATCATAATTGGTCACATCCAGTGTTTTAGCAATGACTTTAATATCATATTGGCTTTCGAGTTCCTGCTTCAAAGTTTCCAAACGTTCCAGACGACGTGCACAAATCGCCAAGTTATACCCTTTTTTTGCAAATTCACGTGCCATACCGGCACCAATCCCTGAACTTGCACCAGTAATTAAAATCGTTTTAGCCATGTTTTTACCCTATCCCTTTATTTTTTCTAAGGTGTTTTATCTTCAATAATTTTTAAATCCAGGTTAGCAGGTCTGGACGCTGTGCTTTAATAAAATGATGTTCGTTCAAGCTGAGTAGCTGAGGTTCATTTCCGACCAGACGCAATGTAGTAATACTGGTATTGGTAATTGCCCAGTTTAAAGCGAAAGTTTTCTCCGGACTCAGACCTAGGATTTTGCCTACCGTCACAGAGATGACACCACCCGAGGTATACACGATTGCATAGCGCGGTTTAGTTTGCGCAAGCTGGTCACATAAATTTTGCAAACCGGTTTCTACACGGCTTTTAAAATTGGGCCAGGATTCATCATATTCGTGGTGATAATCATCACAGGTCCATCGAGCAATCGCTCCACTAAAGATTTTGCTCAAATAGTCTCGCGGATTGGCATGTTCTGAGACATCCTGCTTCAGCAGTTCTGGCTGATTAAAACGCGGTTCATAACGGGCAAAGACCTGCTGATGATTAAACTCATTCCAGGCACTATCGGTCAAGATCTCGCTTTCAGGAAAACATTCATCTAGAGATAACTGCGCCGTTTGTTGATGACGTTGCATGGAACCAGCCACTACATATGGTGCTTCTTTCAGAATTTCATCAAAATAACGACCGAGCAATTTTGCCTGTAGTTCCCCATTTGGCGAAAGCTGATCATAACTGGCTGCCCCGAAAGATGCCTGTCCATGCCGGATCAAGTAAATGGTAGTCATTTTGGCATTAACTCTTTAAATTTCAGGATATATTTTTGTGCAATGTCATTGGCTTCCAGCTTTTGTAAACCAATCAGTTTTAAGGCACGAATATGCAAGGCATGAATCACTACCCAAAAATCCTTAAAGGCCGGATTATTGGTTTGTTTGTGGTAATAACGGTAATAGATCTGCTGGGCAATCACCGAGAGACGGAAAATCCCAAACACTTCATAAAATGTCCAGTTTTCCGGTTGCAGACCGGTTTTCTCCAGATAGTAATCCACCACTTCTTTACGGGTAAACATACCTTTTAAATTGGTCGGCTGGCGACGTGTTGCTTTAAAAATGGCATTGTCCGTATCTTCTACCCAATAAGCCAAGGCAGAACCCAAGTCCATCAGCGGATCACCCAGGGTGGCCATTTCCCAGTCCAGAACCCCAATAACTTCAGTTGGATTCTCTGGATCCAGAATGACATTATCAAAACGCCAGTCATTGTGAATGACACAGGTTTTAGAATCAGATGGAATATTATCTTTCAGCCAGTTACGTACATATTTAAAAGATGGAACATTTAATGTTTTGGCTTTTTCATAACGTGCATCCCAGCCTTCTACCTGACGACGGCAATAGCCTTCACCCTTGCCCAGTTTTTCCAGTTCTGTACCTGTATAAGGAACTTGGTGTAGTTCGATCAGCTTATCAATCACATTAATACATAAAGTCTGGATATCTGATTCACTTAGTTGCAATTCAGGCGGCAATTTGGCGCGTGGAATAATACCTTCAATGCGTTTCATCACATAGAAGTCACAGCCAATGACTGATTCATCCTGACAGAGTGCCACCATTTCAGGTACGACTGGATAATGTTCAGCCAAGGCTTTTTGTACGTGATATTCACGTACCATGTCATGTGCAGATTTAGCTTTAGTCCCTTGAGGCGGACGACGTAGAATTAAATCGGCATTGGCATATTGCAAACGATAAGTCCAGTTTGAAGCTCCACCTGAATATTGGGTAAGCTCTAAAGGACCTTCTACATTTACTCCTTGTTGATTTAACCAATCTGTGATGGCCTGTACATCCAGTTCCTCACCTTCACGAACTGATCCACCTACATCAATGACCGCCATAATTTTTCCTTAAAATCTTCTAATACGTTTCAATGTTCTATATATAAAGCCAGCTTATTTTTTACGACGTGTGCTATAACCACGTTTTGCTAGCTCCAGTTTGGCAATCATGCCTTTATGCACTTCATCTGGACCATCAGCCAGACGTAAGGCACGGGCTTGGGCAAAGAATCCGGTCAGCGGTGTATCACGAGAAACACCCGCACCGCCGTGGATTTGAATCGCCATATCCACAACTTTTTCCAGCACACTTGGCGCAACGACTTTAATTGCAGAAATTTCAGTCAATGCTGCCATATTCCCTAAAGTATCCATTTTATAGGCAGCATACAAGGTTAATAATCGAGCCTGATCGATCGCCACACGTGCTTCTGCGACACGTTCCAAATTACCACCCAGTTTTAAAATCTCTTTACCAAATGCGGTACGACTCATACCCCGGTCAATCATCAACTCGAATGATTTTTCAGCAGCACCGATGCAACGCATACAATGGTGAATACGGCCTGGCCCTAAACGCCCTTGGGCAATTTCAAAGCCTTGACCTGCACCGCCAATAAAATTCGAAACTGGAACACGAACATTATCAAAGCTGACTTCGCCGTGGCCATGTGGCGCATCATAGTCACCAAAGACTGGAAGCATCCGTTCGATTTTTACGCCTGCAGTATCGACTGGAACTAAAACCATGGAATGCTGATGATGACGGTCTTTGGATTCATCTGGTGTATGTGCCATAAAGATGATGATTTTGGCATTTGGATCACCCAAACCTGAAGACCACCATTTACGACCATTCAAAACAATTTCATCATCTTCAACCACCGCCGTTGCCTGCATATTGGTAGCATCACTTGAAGCCACTGCAGGTTCAGTCATACAGAAGACTGAACGAATTTTCCCTTCCAGAAGTGGCATCAACCATTGCTGTTTTTGTTCTTCAGAACCATAGCGCCACAATACTTCCATATTGCCGCTATCTGGCGCATTACAGTTAAAGACGGTAGGTGCAATCAGGCTTCGCCCAGAAAGTTCAGCGATATGCGCATATTCCTGAACGGATAATCCCTGACCTAATTCTGGACAAGGCAAAAACATATTCCAGAGACCTGCCGCTTTGGCTTTATCTTTCAATGTTTCAAGTTCTGCCGGCCATTGCCATTTGGTCCAGTCGCCACCTTGATTCAGTTGATGCACCTGATGCCAGAAATCAGCCTCGACAGGTTCAATTTCATCAGTAATAAACTTTTTTGTTCTATTTAAATAATCCTGTGCACGTGCTGACAGCTCAAACATTGCTTTATCCCTCTGAATATTCTAATTCATACGCTTTACAACACCTTAACCCAAAACATATTATGAATAAAATGATTTAATTCCATATAGTAGTATGCATAGTATTCATTCAAAAACCGTCATGGATTTACGAAATTTTCATCGTATTGATATTAATCTTTATCCACTTTTTATTGCCATTTACGAACAAAATAGTATTTCTAAAGCTGCGCAAATTCTATCGATAAGCCAGTCAGCAGCCAGCCATGCTTTACAACGTTTAAGACAGCATTTACAGGATGATTTATTTGTGCGAACCGGTAGCAAGATGCAATCTACGCCGTTTGCAGATCAGATCTATCCTGAAATTAAAAATGCACTTTTTGCGATTCAGAATATTTCGATGCAGCATCAGCAATTCAGACCGGAATCGATTCATAGCTTAAAAATTGCTGTACATGACGAAATTGAACCCATGATCTTTCCTAAACTGGTTCAACATTTCCAAAAAATTAACCTGGATCTTCAACTGAGTAGCATGAAACTCGACCGTAAAAATATTGCTGCAGATCTCGCCTCTCAACAGGTCGATTTTGTTATTGATCTGGAGCAAAGTATTAGTGAAAAAATTCAGTTTGAACGACTGGTACAGGATGAATTCGTGGTCTGTACACAACGAACAGAAATGAATGAACAGATTTATCTGGCCTCACCTCATATTGGCGTTTCCTCACGCCGTACGGGAGTTTTAGTTGAAGATATATATTTAAGTCGAAAACATTATTCCCGACAGATTTTTTTACGTTGTCAGCACTATTCCACAGCCCTGCAAATTCTGGAACAGCAAAAGACTGCCATGCTGACAATTCCTAAAAATGTTTTGACTCATCTACAGTTAGCAAACTGTCTGAATATTTTTGACGTTCCTGTAGAACTGCCGAAAATTAATATGGGGATGTATTGGCATAAAGATTTGCAGGAGAATAAAAGACATCAATTTTTGAGAAATGAAATTTATAAAATATTTGCTTAGGCTATTTATGAGATAATTTAAACTTGCTTAGGCTATTTTTATTATCAGGTTTTAGGATTGAGATTGGCCTAATTTGATAGTGCTTAGGCTATTTTATCGGTACAAAACTAAACACTGATTGATGGCTTTTTAAGCCCTATGCGGAGTGGCTTTGATCTAAAATGGCTCAACTTTTAGCTGTGTTTATGCGGCTGTTTTTGCTGATTTGGATCTTGCCCTTGTTACATCTCTCCACCACCTGGCAAATTGTGCTGGGCTTCGTACTTCTGTGTTTTTCTTATTATTTGCTGCATAAAATTACGGTGTATTTAAAGGACCTATTTCGCCCCTTTAAGAAAGGCAAGAAATACTGGTGCCGGGTAAGTGCTGTCAGTGATGGCGATACCCTCACCTGCTACCGTTTTAATATCCGTCGCTCTGAGACCAAACTGCGCTTTGCCTATGTCGATGCGCCTGAATCTTCACAGGCCTATGGCAAGGAATCGCTACGTCTGGTTCAAAGTATGGTTAAAAATAAAATGATTCGGGTACAAATTACGGATATTGACCGATATGGTCGCTGTGTCGGTGTGGTCTATCGTTATCGCAAGAATATCAATGAAGAGATGGTGAAACGTGGTGCGGCATGGGTCTATGAAGAATATATCCGGGATAAAAACCATTTACGCTATATGATGGAGCTACAGAATAAAGCCAAAAAGCAGAAAAAAGGGTTATGGAAAAACAGCCGCCCTGTCCGTCCAAGTGTGTATCGTAAACAGATCAAAGCCTCATCTTGACTTTTTAAAAATCAAAAAATTAGCATATAAAAAAGGGATTTGTGATAACAAATCCCTTTTCTTTATTCAGTTTATATTATGACCTAATAGGCCAAATGCACCAGAAAGCGGAATGCTCCTGCAATAAGTGCTAGTGTCAAAAAACCTGCAAGCCATAAGCCTACAAACCATACTATCTGTTTGCGTGTCATGCCTGCTCCTTAATGATAACCATCATCACCAACACGCACCTTGTGTCGGAATACCCAATAGGACATACAGGTATAAATCACGATAATCGGAATCAGGATCAAGGCTCCAATCAAGGCAAATAACTGGCTATTTTCATGTGCCGCTGCCTGCCAGATCGTGACTGATGGCGGAATAATATATGGCCACAGACTAATCAGAAAACCGGTATATGCCAGGAATACCAGCACCAGCATATAGGAAAATGGACCTAGTTCACTGCGTCTTTTACAAGCGCGTAAGGCTAGCCAAGTAAACAATATGACCAAGATCGGTACGGGCATAAAGTAGGTGAATTGTGGCTGACTGAACCAGCGCTCCGCAATTTGCGGATGGGTCAACGGCGTATAAACGCTAACAGCGCCTAGAATAATCAATAAAGCTATAATCAGCTTCGGCATCAGTTTAAACATGCGATCCTGTAAATCATCACCGGTTTTATAAATGAGCCAGCCACATCCTAATGCTGCATATAGCACCACAACACTGACTCCGGTAAAGATACTGAATGGGCTAAGCCAGTCCAGACCACCACCCACATAGACACCATTTCGCGTTTCAATTCCCTGAATATATGCACCCAGAATCATTCCTTGCAAGAAACTGGTGACGATCGACCCACCTATAAAGGCTTTATCCCACCAGTGTTTACTTTTATTCGCCTTAAAACGGAACTCAAAAGCGACACCACGAAAAATCAAGGCGATCACCATCAGGATAATAGGCATATATAGCGCTGAGAGTACCGTCGAATAAGCTAAGGGAAAGGCAGCAAATAATCCGGCGCCCCCTAGCACCATCCAGGTTTCATTACCATCCCAGACCGGAGCGACCGTATTCATCATGACATCGCGTTCATCCTGATGCGGGAAGAATGGAAATAGAATGCCAATGCCCAGATCGAAACCATCGAGAATGGTATAGACCAGCACACCCAAGCCAATAATCGCAATCCAAATTAATGATAAATCAATCATTTTTTATCCTCCTGATCCGGATGTTCAGGAACCTCTTCAATACGTTCGCGAATACTGCTCAATGGTCGACGAGAAGCCTGAACCACATCACTATCCGATTCATGGTGTGGTCTGGAATGAATAAACTCTGGACCTCTATGCATAAGGCGCAACATGTAGAAAATTCCCACGCCAAAAACGACGCAGTACACCACCACAAAGATAATCAAGGTCAAACCAACCTGTTCAGCAGATACTGGTGATAATGCATCCTTGGTCCGCATGATGCCGTAAACGACCCAAGGCTGACGGCCAACTTCTGTGGTAAACCATCCTGCCAACATGGCAAGAAATCCGGATGGACCCATAATGAGTGCAAACCGATGCAGACCACGTGACTCATAAAAATGTCCTCGGGTACGTGACCATAGCCCCCATAATGCAAGCAAGAGCATCAACATACCCATCCCGACCATGATCCGGAAACTCCAGAACACGACCAGTGAATTGGGTCGATCTTCAGGCGCAAAATCTTTAAGCCCCGTGACTTTTCCATCCATAGAATGCGTTAGAATCAGGCTACCCAATTTAGGAATACCAATGGCATATTTGGTTTCTTCAGCTTGCATGTCTGGAATCCCAAACAGGTATAAAGGCATTCCTTCATCATGATTGGTTTCCCAATGGCCTTCCATCGCGGCCAGTTTGGCTGGCTGATGTTCAAGTGTATTCAGACCATGCATATCCCCCACAAAAATCTGTAAAGGTGCAAGTGCCAGAATTAGCCACATGGCCATGGAAAACGAAGTTTTGACTAAAGGATCGCGACGGCCCTTGATCAGATGCCATGCCGCTGTTGAGGCTACAAGTAAGGCGGAGACCAGAAAGGCGGCCATTGCCATATGAGCCAAACGATAAGGAAAAGACGGGTTAAATACGATCGCTACCCAGTCTTGCGGGACGATCAGGCCATTTTCAATCGCAAAACCTTGAGGGGTCTGCATCCAGCTATTGGAAGATAAAATCCAGAACATGGAAATACAGGTGCCGACTGCGACCATTAAAGTGGAGAAAAAGTGTGCTCGTGGGCCAACCCGATCCCAGCCAAAGAGCATGATGCCCAGGAATCCGGCTTCTAAAAAGAACGCAGTTAAAACTTCATAAGCCAGCAAGGGCCCCGTCACACTTCCAGCGACCCGGGAAAACTCACTCCAGTTGGTTCCGAACTGATAGCTCATTACCACACCGGATACGACGCCCATACCAAATGCGACGGCGAAAATTTTGACCCAAAACTTGAACAGATCCTGAAAAATCGGATTTTTAGTCTTTAACCAGCGCCATTCCAGAATAGCCAAAAAACTTGCTAATCCGATTGAAATTGCAGGAAAGATAATATGAAAAGATACAGTAAAGGCGAACTGTATTCGTGCTAACTCTAATGCAGTTAAACCCAGAGTCATAAACTTCACCTATGCAGTGTTATTTGGCATATCTGCCCTTCAGTTATTAAGTGATGGATTTTTCTAGTGCTTAGGTAGCTTAGGCTGAATCATTCTTAAAAGTATGTAGTCTTTTGTTGATTGTTTTTTAATCAGGTTAAGGACTTGTAACAACTTAGTCAGAAGAACGTTATCCATGCAGAAATTTTCAAAATTTCCCTCTTGTTTAATTGAATAAAGAGGCGTAAATTAGGCACAATTTAGTTAGCCAGGTTAACTATATGTTTCAACCCTCTTCCAGATTTCGTTCACTGTTGCTGCGTTGCGCACGACTCATGAGTGATGAAATCAATACTATTTTATTATCCTCCCAACTTAATTATTCCTTATGGCAAGTACTCTATACCATTCAATCCCAACAGCAATGCACGCTGGTTGATATTTCAAGCTATTTAAATGTTTCAAAACCAAGCATTACCAAACGCATCCAGCATTTAAGTGAACTCGACTTAATCTGCCAGATCGAAACCGAAGATAAACGTCAAAAATTATTTAAGCTCAGCGAGCAAGGGGTTAAAACCTTTAACCTGTGTTCCAAACAGATTGATGCTTTTGAAGATCAGTTACTGCAACAGATTGGCGCAGATGATCTACAAAGCAGTAAAAACACTTTGGTACAGCTGATTCAGCAATTACACCCTTCATCTCAGGAAACACCACAATGAGCCAAGATCAAGCCCGCTTATGGACCCCTAATTTCGTCCTGGTCAGTCTGGTTAATTTCCAGCTCGTTTTGGTATTTTACCTGCTGGTGATTGTGATTGTCGGTTTCTCGGTCGCTGAACTGGGAGCATCGACTGCACAAGCCGGTCTGGTATCCGGTCTGTTTATTGTCGGAACGCTAATTGGACGCTTATTTATTGGGAAATTGCTGAATCGTCTAGGACTGAAAAATACCCTGGTGATTGGCCTGACTGGCTTTTTGCTATTTTCCGGACTTTATATGATTCCGGCCAAACTAGAAATGTTATTGGGTATTCGTCTGATACACGGCTTTATGATGGGTATGGCCTCTACTGTACTCGGCACAGTAATTGCGCAAACCATTCCGGCAACACGACGTGGTGAGGGAATTGGCTATTTCAGTATGAGCAGTACGCTCGGTACAGCGATTGGTCCTTTTGTCGGGATCTGGCTGATGACGAATTTTAATTATCAGGTGATTTTTATCTTCACCACTATCGTGGCGCTCAGCTGCCTGATCTGCGGTCTGTTTATCCAGCCGCCGCGTCTTAAAGCGAGTGGTACATCAACTTCATCTGTTCCACAATCTGCCAGTAAGCTCGCTCAATATGTAGAGCCGAATGCCTTGCCGATTGCAGTGATTGTCCTGCTGGTGGCTACCTGTTATTCAGGCGTATTGTCCTTTATTCACTTCTATGCCAAGGACATCAATCTGGTCGAAGCAGCCTCTTTCTTCTTCCTGATGTATGCCTTTGCCATTCTGCTGTCGCGTCCTTTTACTGGCCCATTAATGGACCGTAAAGGTGAAAACATCATTATCTACCCTGCAATCGTGATTATGGCAGTAGGTATTCTGATGCTGAGTCAGGCACAAAACTCTGTGATGTTACTGGCGAGTGCCGCGTTATTAGGTTTTGGTTTCGGTAATATTCAGTCAGTGTGTCAGACTATTGCCGTGAAAAGTACCACCTTGCAACGGATGGGTCTGGCCACCTCAACTTTCTTTATTGCGCTAGATGCCGGTCTTGGTTTCGGACCTTATTTCCTCGGTATGCTGCTGGATCAGGTGGGTTATCGTCAGCTTTATCTATTCTCTGCATTGCTTACCTTTAGCTGTCTAATCTGGTATTACCTGCTGCATGGCCGCAAGGTTAAATCGACCTCAGTCAAAGCTTAAACGAGTTGATTCAATACTTTTTTAAACGGGCATCAAGCCCGTTTTTTATATCTCAACCTTTTTAAATGACGCTTATTTTCATCATTATGAAATATATAGTTTACACAATGTTAAATATATATTACATTTTGAATGATGTTGGAGTAAAGACATGTTAAAGAATGACATCATCGTGTTCCGTGCTAAAAAACGTTGGACACAACAACAGCTTGCTGATGCAGTAGCAGTCAGCCGCCAAACGATTGCTGCATTAGAAAAAGAGAAGTACAACCCTTCCTTGATACTGGCATTCAAGTTAGCAAATGTGCTTGAAACCACGATTGAGGAACTGTTTAGTTATGCTGAGGAAGAAACATGACACTATATTGGTTATTGATGGCTAGTATTTTAAGTATTGTGGTTGCTGTGAAATATATAAAATACGCTTTGAGTGCTCACAGGAAGCCAAAGACGAAAGAGGAACAATGATTTTATTAAAGCAGAAATCATTATCCTATAACATTTTATTTTTGGGGATTAGTTCAGCCTTTTTAATCATCATCGGATTTGATGGCTTCGGACTAAAATGGTTAGAACGTGAAGTTTTCATTTACTGGATCATGTTCACCGGCTTCCTGCAAAGCATCGCCTCAACCATTTATACGCATTATTTACGTAAAGACATCTTTAGCTAATATGTATACCAAGAGAGATTTTCGAATCTCTCTTTTTGTCAAAATCTAGAAACGTCGACTAAAACGACGGCGATACTCTAAGGGTGTTAACCCTGTTTTTTTATAAAATAAACGCCGAAATGAACTTGGATCCTGATAGCCGACATTTTGCATAATCAGATCTATTGCCTGATCGGTTTCCTCAAGACGTTTGCGTGCCGCTTCAATACGAATCGCTTGCAGATACTGGTTCGGTGCAATATTTAGCGCCTGCTTAAAATGTCGGATTAAAGTGCGAGTCGTGACATTAAAACGTTCTGCCAGCGCATTCAAAGTAAATTCTTCATGAAAATGCTGCTCTAACCAGTCCTGAACTTTTTGCACCAGTTCATCATGATGTGGTTGACCGATCTTCATTAATGAATAAGAGAGTTGGCTATCGCGTCGATAATCAATCACAAAGGATTTGGCAGATTGCATGGCAACTTCAAAACCATAGAAACGTTCAATCAGATGCAAGCCTAAGTCAAACCAGGCCAAGCCTCCACCTGCACAGTAAATATTCTGATCCCGGCTAATCATCAGATCGGCATTGAGTTTGACCTGAGGATAACGTGCACGAAACATGTCCTGAAAGCCCCAATGCGTTGTCGCCACACGACCATCTAAAATACCAGCTTCTGCCAGAAAGAAATTCCCGGTGCAGTTTCCAGCGATTAAGGTGGATTGTGCATGAGCAGAAGTTAAAAACTGAATCAAAGCTGGGTTTTGATCTAGCACTTCTTGTATAGGTGCGGCGATGGTCGGCACTACCAGAATATCTGCTGTTTGAATCTCTTGATATGCACAATGGGCTGGTAATTCCAGACCATTAATACAACGAATTGGTTGTCCATCTGGACTGGCGATTCTCACTTTAAACAGGCGTTGTACATCCTGCTGCTGAATCCGGTTCCAGCTCACGCCAGCCATGGCAAATAAATCGACCACACCTGTAATTGCTGAAGCCAAAGCACCATCAAAGCCTAAAATCACTACCTGTTGCATATTTTTCTATTTGTCGCTTTTAACCTGTTTCATGTCATTATTGACAATCCTCCTTGATAAAAGCAACTGCTAGTCTTGATGTTATCTCAAGGATTGCACATTCAGGACCGTACCGTGACTCAGCTGATTAATGATAAAGACCTCAATTTTCTGCTTTATGATGTCTTCAAACTCGAAGCCTTAACTGAACTGGAACGCTATCAGGATCATGATAAAAATACCTTTGATAGCATTCTGGAAACGGCAAAAGGCATCGCGACCGATTATTTTGCGCCGCATAATACCAAGGCTGATCATCATGAACCGAGCTTTGATGGCAAACAGGTGAAGACCATTGATGAAGTAAAAATAGCATGGCAACAATTTGCTGATGCTGGTCTACTCTGCGCCCAGCATGATTACGCAGACGGCGGCATGCAATTGCCGACTTTGGTGAATATGGCCTGCAATGCCTATTTCATGTCAGCGAATCCTTCGACTGTTGCCTACTCTTTTCTGACAGCCGCTGCAGCAAATCTGATTCAAGCCTTTGCCTCTCCAGAACAAAAACAAATGTTCTTGCCGCATATGCTTAGTGGCCGCTTTGCCGGAACTATGGCGATGACCGAACCGAACGTGGGTTCCTCTTTGGGTGATCTGACCACTAAAGCGATTCCTCAGTCAGATGGAAGCTACAAAATTAAAGGCCAGAAAATGTTTATTTCTGGTGGTGATCAGGACATTACTGAAAATATTGTGCATCTAGTTCTGGCTCGTATCCAAGATGCTCCGCAAGGGGTAAAAGGTATTTCCCTATTCATCGTGCCGAAATTCAAAACCAATACAGATGGAACTATAGGTGAATCCAATGATGTACAATTAGCTGGCCTTTTACATAAAATGGGTTATCGTGGCACCACATCAACAGTGCTAAGCTTTGGAGAAAATGACAATTGCTTAGGCTATTTAATTGGTGAAGCAGGACATGGCCTAAAATACATGTTCAAGATGATGAATGAAGCGCGCGTCGGTGTTGGCCTCGGTGCAGCCATGATCGGTTATCGTGGTTATCTGGAGTCTCTGGACTATGCCAAGAACCGTCCTCAAGGTCGTCTGGTTCACGAAAAGACACCTGATGCCAAGCCCGTGAATATCATTGAGCATACTGATGTCAAACGCATGTTATTGGCACAAAAATCTTATGTTGAAGGTGCTTTAGCGCTGTGCTTATTTGCAGCTCGTTTAATTGATGAACATCAGGCTGCACAAGATGAAGAGAGTGCCATTTTGCTGGATCTCATTACACCAGTGGTCAAGTCCTTCCCTTCTGCCTATGGTCCTAAAGCCAATGATCTGGCGATCCAGGTCTTGGGTGGTGCGGGCTATACGCGTGAATATCCGGTTGAGCAATGCTATCGGGATAACCGTCTTAATCCGATTCATGAAGGCACTTATGGGATTCAGTCTCTGGATCTATTAGGCCGTAAACTCTGGCAGCATAATGGCAAAGGCCTGACCCTGCTCATGCAACGCATCCAGAAAACCTTGTCTGAGATTCAGGATAGCAAGTTAACAGAACTGGCAGATGTCTATAAACAGCATCTTGTCACTGTGCAAAAAACCACACAGGTTTTAGGTCAGGCTCTGCATCAAGGCAAAGTTAGTGAAACTTTGGCCAATTCTGGCCTATATCTGGATATGATGGGCAAAACTATTATCGCGTGGTTGTGGCTGGAAATGGCCAATCAAGCTCAACTCAGATTTGGCGCATCTTCTCAACAGGAAGATCAAGCCTTTCTGGCCGGTAAAATTCAGGCAGCCCAATATTTTATTCATTGGGAACTGCCTGAAATTGAACATCAGGCCAAATTACTGATGAACTTCGATGACACCTGTTTGAAGATGCAGAGTGATTGGTTCTAAATAAAACTCAATAAAAAATGCGCCTCGAATGGCGCATTTTTTATTTGTTTACATCATTAAGCTGCAGCGTCTTTTAGACCAAATTTCTTAAGCAGTTTGGCACGTTTCGAAGGCAGTATATTCGCTTTAGTCAGATCGCCTTGATAATGCTGATACACACGTTGATCCATCATCTTGTACCATAATGGTGGAATCAGTGCCGGAATCAGCATAGTGGCATAACCACTTGGTAAATCTGGCGCTTCATCAAAATGTCGCAATGCCTGAAATGGCCGGCTTGGATAGGCATGATGATCCGAATGGCGCTGTAACTGGTACAGGAACAGATTAGTCACGATGTTGTTATTGTTCCAGCTATGCTCGGGCAAGGTCCGCTCATAAGTTCCATCCGCTTTTTGCCCGCGTTTCAATCCATAGTGTTCGATATAATTCACGATTTCAAACAGACTGATACCATAAAAGGCTTGGGTCAGCGTATAAGGAATAATTTTTTTGCCATACGTTTTCAGCATCAAGGCATGATAGCCCGCACTCATGGCCCAGCCATGAAACAGTTCATTCTCCTGACTAAAGAATTTTAAACTTTTACGTTCCAAACGTCTTTTTTCTATCTGAATTGCTGATTTCAAGCCACCAAATACGGTACGTGGCCAGAAACGGTAGAAGGATTCTCTCATTTTCGAAGATGCCGGGTCTTCTGGCGTCGCCACCCGTTTATGATGTCCATAAGGATGCTCAATCCGGAAATGGTTATAGGCCAGTGGCATCAGGCTGGCATGCGACCAGTAATGGTCTTTTTTCTGAGGGCGATGGCTCAGCTCATGTGCAGTATTCACACCGATTCCATTGATCGCCCCCATAGAAACGCCAAGTAGAACCTGATCGACCAGAGAAACATTAGGACGGGATACGACATAGCCTGCAAAAGCATTGGCAGCCATTTGCAATGGGATAAACATCTTCACGATCCGGTCATAATAAGGATCTTTGACCAATGCCTGAATCTGCTCATCATTTGGATTATTGGCATCATCACCAATTAAAGCATCTAATGTTGGGATAATCACATGTAATAATAAAGGCCCACCCATCGCAAAGACTTTTTTAGTGGCTTTGGGGCCAAAATGATAGCCAGCCAGAATTCCCATACCGATCACAGGCAAACCGGGACTCAGCAGCCAGCCAAAACGTTTTTTATCCAGTTGGACACCTTTCAGCGCTGACGCATCCTGCGTGAACTGAGCTTTGCTAATTTGTGCAGGGGCATTCATTGCGACCCTCCTTTTTTATGTTACTCTGCACATATAGTTGAATATTTCAGCATTAGCGAACAGTATTGAACGTCCAGAAAAACTATGTCAGCGTCTTTGGCGCATTAGGCCAAATCTTGGCCTTAAATCACAAGACTGGGCTATTTAAATTTAATTAAATGAATTAAAACAAAAGAATAGAGTCAAGCATGGATGCTTTAAGTAAAATTTTTGATGATATTCATCTGGAAAAATCCGAATATCTCTACCTCAATGTGTTTCATCCAGGCGGGTTTGATTATCAGTATGAACCTTCCATGCTGGCTTATGTATTATTACAGGGTCAAGCGCAATTAATATTCAAAGATGGCGATCTGCTTGAGCTGCAACAAGGCGATCTGGTGTTATTGCCTGCTGGTTCTGCCCATCGGATTTCTAGTCCCGGTAATGCGGATTTTTCTGAACATCATTCGATCAATTCTTATTTTCAGACTCATGCACAGCAATGTGTGGATCTCAATATCACCCATTCAGCAGAACGTAGTTTTATTTTGGCGATTCGTTCCAATCTGGATATCCAGATGGCGAAACCGCTATTGAGTGCTTTACCTAAATATCTGCACATCCAGCATATTCTGGGAGATACAGCACCAGAATGGTTACAAGTTGGTTTGCAATTTCTGGCATTGGAAACCCAGCAACTTCGTCCGGGACGAGACAAAATTCTGGATCATCTGGTCAGTATTTTACTGATTGAATGCGTACGAGATTATATTTTGAATCTGGAAAATGCTTCGAGCTGGCTGAATGCTCTTTCGCATCCTGAACTATCTAATGCCTTGGCAGCAATTCATGGCAAACCAGAACAGCCTTGGACCGTAGAAAGCCTGGCTGAACAATGCCATATGTCGCGTTCCAAATTTGCCCAACTTTTTACCCAGATTGTTGGTGAGCCGCCATTGGCTTATTTACAACAGCATCGACTTCGACTGGCAGCACAATATCTCAGAAATAGCGGATTTAGCATCCAGCAGATCGCCTATCTGGTAGGCTATTCTTCGGAAACGGCGTTTAGTCAAAGCTTTAAAAAACAGTTTGAACAAACCCCGACTCAATATCGTCTTGCCAGTCAGAAAAGCAAGACGCCTTTATTGGACTAAGTCTAGTACCGCTTTGACAGGATCTTCACTGTTGCCGGAAAGCAATTGCTTATGCATAGTAAGATGCTGCATCACCTGAATTTGAGCTGCTTCGATATCCATCAGCTTTTCAATTTCAGCAGCCAGATTTTCAGGCGTTGCTTCAGACTGAATCAATTCCTGAATGACTTTTTTGCCAGCAATAATATTTGGCAATGAGAAATAAGGAATTTTGACCAGCAATTTGGCAATCTGATAAGTCAACCAGTGCAATTTATAAAAAGTTACCATTGGACGATGTAATAGCATGGCTTCCAGTGTCGCAGTGCCTGAAGCTAGCGCAATGATATTAGAAGCATTCATGACTTGGCGGCCAATTTTTGACTCACTACTGGTATTTTCCATCAGGCGGATATGCGCTTTTAAACTGTCCGGATATTGCGCTAACAGATTCTCTATCTGCTGTTTACGCATCTCATTAATGGCGGGAATCAGAAAAATATAATCTGGATATTTCTGATGTAGAATTTTAGCTGCATCCAGTACCAATGGTCCTAAACGTTCAATTTCACCACGGCGGCTACCTGGCAGCAATGCAATATATTTTTGTGCAGGATCTAAACCCAGTTCTGACTGCGCTTCAGCCAGATCATTATTGAGGGGTAACTGGCTTGCCAAGGGATGACCGACAAAAGCTGCCGGAACATCCCATTTCTTGAAAAATGCTTTTTCAAATGGAAATAGGCACAGTACCAGGTCAATACTGGCCTTGATGCCATGTACCCGGCCCTGACGCCATGCCCAGACCGAAGGACTGACATATTGCACGGTCTTAATCGGTAACTGTTTTTGTTTCAGTGTTTTAGATAATCTTAAGTTAAAATCAGGCGCATCAATTCCAATGAAAAGATCGACGGGATCTTTCGTCCAGGTCTCGACCAGACCATCACGAACCGCGAACAGTTTTTTAATATCTTTCAGGACTTCAACAATGCCCATGACCGAGAGAATATCCATTGGATAGTAGCTCTTGAAGCCTTCTGCCAGCATTTGCGGCCCGCCGATCCCTTCAAATTCTGCATCAAAACCCTGCTCTCGAAAACTACGGATGAGCTTCGCACCAAGCGTATCTCCCGATACCTCTCCCACCACGATTCCGATTTTAAGCTTCCGATTTTGCAAGTGTATTCCCTCAAATGAGACCAATTAATTCCGTTCAGATTCTATCATAAAGCGTGATTTGAGCATGACTAAGTGTTGAACTCACAAATCGTGGCTATCTCAAATAATAAAACTACTGGAATCTGGACAATGCTCGCGCCTTAGCCCAGCTTAAAAATTAGAAGTGACCTAAACCGAATGATCTTTAAACAAATAAATAAAAAGGCATTTTGCAGAATCTTTATCAATTTTCGTACTTAGCAATAGAAAGGTGTGCTAGATGATTCAAATTAAAATATAAATCAGGATGAATTACTTTAAATTTTATGGTCTTTATCTCTTTTTAGAATAAGCAAATCAATAATCAAGACAACGACTTATATCTAAAAGTCATAAGATATGCTCGTTTTTTGATTTTGGCATATATGCATGTTTGGTCCGATTGAATTTATTTTAGCAGGTGTATTGGTAGGTTTCTGTGTTGGGATTACCGGTGTCGGTGGCGGTTCGTTGATGACCCCGATCCTGATTACACTGCTTCGGGTTGAACCGCATATCGCGATTGGTACAGACCTTCTTTATGCCGCAATTTCTAAATTCTGTGGTTCATTGGTTCATGCCAAAAAAATGAATATTGTCTGGCCTATTGTCATCTGGCTGGCAATTGGTAGTATCCCTGCCTCATTTGCAACCCATTGGGTCCTTGAGAATTATCTCAGTCAATCGACACATTATAAAGCAACGCTGACTATGGTATTGGGCTTTATGCTGACCCTTACCGGTGCATCTATTGTATTCCGCAATTCCATTGAAAAGTTCTTTAATAAATACCGCAAACAAGAACTGCCTGACATGACTCAGGATCTGGATAAAGTTGATTTTAAATCTGGCAATAAACGTGTATTGATCGTGATCATGGGGATTGTACTGGGCGTGTTTGTGACCCTGTCATCTGTCGGTGCCGGTGCTTTCGGTATTATGGCCTTGATCCTCATGTTTCCGAATTTACCCATGATCCGCATTATCGGTTCGGATGTAGTACATGCCGTACTTCTAACTTTAGTCGCAGGTCTGGGCCATATGAGTGCAGGTAATGTAGACTTTACTTTATTAGGCTGGTTACTTTGCGGTTCGATTCCAGCGATTGTAATTGGTACGTTGATCAGTTCACGTATGCCAGAGAAAATTATCCGTAAAATTCTTGGGATTACCCTGTTCTGTCTTGGCGTGAATTTCATTGTGAATCCAGTCAAGTCAAAACCGGCACAACCCGCCCAACCTGAATTGGTAACAGCAGTAGAAAAAACAGCTGCTGTTTAAACTAAATCATGGATTCATCACTTTTTTTTCAAAGAAGTATTCATCTTTTTTATAACAAAGTGACGCATCATTCATGTTATATTCAGGCTATTAAACAACCTTTTGTATGATCAAACCAGTGACGGCAATGAATACACTACAGTCAAAACCTATTTCAGCATCAGATATTGATGACGTGAATATCCAAAGCATGATTCCTTTGGTAACACCTGCTCAGTTGAAAGCAGAGTTACCTTTGACTGAAACTGCTTATCAAACCGTACTGCATGGTCGTGAAACGATTCGTAATATCCTGGATGGCAAGGATAAGCGTATTTTTGTAGTGATTGGTCCATGTTCAATTCATGATCCAGCGGCTGCGCATGAATATGCTGAACGTTTAAAAGCTTTAAGCGAAAAAGTAAAAGATAGCCTGTATATCGTAATGCGTGTTTATTTTGAAAAACCGCGTACAACTGTAGGCTGGAAAGGTCTGATCAATGACCCTGATATGAATGACTCTTTCAATATTGAGAAAGGTCTGCGTATCGGTCGTAAACTGTTACTGGAGCTGAATGAACTTGGCCTGCCATGTGCAACAGAAGCACTGGATCCAAACTCTCCACAGTACTATCAGGATTTAATTTCATGGTCAGCGATCGGTGCACGTACTACCGAGAGCCAAACTCACCGTGAAATGTCTTCTGGCCTGTCTTCACCAGTCGGCTTCAAAAATGGTACAGACGGCGGCTTAACTGTTGCGACCAATGCAATGCAATCTGTTAAACATGGTCACAGCTTCCTGGGTCTAAATGACCAAGGTCAGGTTGCGGTGATTCGTACTTCAGGGAATCCATATGCACACGTGGTTCTACGTGGCGGTAATGGCAAACCTAACTACGATGCAGGTTCAGTTGCAGATGCTGAGGCAGCGCTTGCGAAAGCCAAAGTCAGCGGCAAGATCATGATTGATGCCAGCCACGCAAACTCAAATAAAGACCCGTACTTACAACCGCTTGTCTTAAAAAATATTACTGAACAAATTCTTGATGGAAACAAGTCAATTGTTGGTATTATGGTAGAAAGTCACCTGAAAGGTGGCCGTCAGGATATTCCTGCCAATCTTTGTGATCTGGAATATGGAAAATCAGTGACTGATGGCTGTATCGATTGGGAGACCACAGAAAAAGTGTTGCTTGACATGCATGAGGCATTGAAGGACGTTTTACCTAATCGTTAAACGAACTGACAAACGCCATCGACAAGATGGCGTTTTCATTTCTGAACAAGGAAAATTTTATCTGATGAATGAAATTGAAACTGCATTAAGTCAAATTGAAAATTTTCAGTTCATCCATGACCATCTGTTCAGCTCTGGTCAGCCGACAACTGAACAACTAAGGTTGATTAAAGAATACGGCGTATCCACCGTAATCAATGTGGCATTAACAGATAGCGATCATCATCTGTTACATGAAGATAAAATTTGTCTTGATCTTGGCCTGAACTATATCCAGTTGCCGATCTCCTGGGAAACCCCTTCGGATAGCCAATGCCTGCTGGTACTGGATCTGATTGATCATCTGGTCAAAGAACAAATGGTCTGGGTACATTGTACGCAGAATTATCATGTCAGCTGCCTGATGTATTTATATCGACAATACTATATGGATATGGACATGCCGACTGCACAGGAATATCTGCATCAGCTCTGGGAACCGAATGAAACCTGGACCGGTTTAATTCATGCGGTTGCCCTACAGCTGCAAGGCCGTAAAGCAACACAGGAACTGGAATTATCCCTGATTCATCCTAATAACTTCGGTTGATGTTATTTGTAATGACTGATCAGAACAGTTGCCATAGACAGAATACCTTCCTGACGACCAGTAAATCCTAATTTTTCAGTGGTTGTGGCTTTAATACTGATTTGAGTCACATCCACATCCAGAACATCGGCAATGCTCTGACGCATTTCCAGATTATGTTTAGCCAGCTTTGGACGTTCACAAGCTACAGTGATATCAGCATTATTCAGGCGATAACCACGATCCAGAATTAGCTGATAGACATGCTTTAACAAGACCTTGCTGTCCGCACCCTTAAACTGCGGATCGGTATCCGGAAAATGTTGACCAATATCGCCCAGTGCTAAGGCACCTAATAAAGCATCACAAAGTGCATGTAAAACTACATCACCATCAGAGTGTGCTTTCAAGCCATGCGTATGTGGAATCTGAATACCTGCCAGAGTGACAAAATCACCTTCTTCAAATGCATGTACATCCAGTCCCTGACCAATACGAATTTGTGCAATCACTTTTATATCCTTTAGAAATAACTAATTGAAATCTTGTACACGACGTTTCTATTTCGCTATAGTTAGACCTAGCGTAACACAGTGAAAGTATAAGCGATCATGCTACTGAAAACTGATATAAATATGATGAAAATAATGGGACTTTTACTCGGTACAGGCCTTTTTGCTAGCAGCATTCATGCTGAATCGCTGGACTGTAGCAGTCATCATAACAATAACGCAGCCATGAAAAAGATCTGCTCAGCCTCTCTAGCTGAACCGCGTGAAAAACTGACAGATCAATATTTTACCGCTTTTCTGATTACAGATGCGCCTGTTCGCTTGTTGCAAGATACCCAGCAACTATGGAGCACACGCTTACAGCAATGTAAAACGCTGGACTGCTTTAAACAGCAATTTGACCAGCGTCTGGATGACCTCAATATTTATATTTCTTTGAATCAGAGCCTGACTCAGCACTATCTCAAGTTTGAACAGGGCCAAATGGCCAAACAGCCGATTCATCTCAAGATTCATCAGCTGACGAAAGACCGCATCAAGATTGAAGGGGTCGCCTACCGTAATCCGAACAATCGTGCAGAAACCCAGACCATTCCTTTTCTGGCTTATACCACGACGGAAACTAAAAGCCAGATTACGGATAATGAGCATGACTGCAAATATACCTTTAACTATAGCAAGGCAATCTTGACGGTCAGTACTGAACAAAAAGGCTGCGAGCGCTTTAGTGGTATTTATCGTTTATATGATTAAACAGCCGACTTTTTTATCTATTGATTTCCTAAATATATATTTAAAAATTTGAACTAGAAATTCCTTTTCCTTATAGGAGAGGTTTTTATAAAGATTCCCTTCCCCCCTAACCTTCTTGCTCAGGTAGAAGGAACTTAATGAATAAACAATTATTTTTTGAGCTTTAAAATAGCCCGCAAACGGGCTATTTACTTAGGCCGGGTAATGCTGAGCTATTTCTTGGCTAATCATAGCTGCGGTTGCCGCTGATAATGTCCAGCCTAAATGTCCATGGCCGGTGTTATAAAAGACACGTTCCTGTCTACCACGACGCACCACTGGCATCATGTTCGGCATCATGGGACGCAGACCTGCCCATGGAACCACATGTTCAGTACACAGATCGAAATTGCGTTGTGTCCAGTCAATTAAAGGCTGAATTCGGTCAACACGAATATCCCGATTATAACCATTAAATTCCGCGGTTCCTGCAACACGTAAGCGGTCTTTACCTAAACGTGACAAGACGATCTTGGCGCTCTCATCTAGCAGACTGACCCAAGGAGCATTTTGCTGACTTTGCTCATCATTCAGCTGTACGGTAATTGAATAGCCTTTTACCGGATAGACATTCACTCGCTCACCCAACAGATCTGCCAACTGATAACTGCTTACGCCTGCACATACCACAATGGCATCCGCCTGAATCTCGAGCACATCTTCAGCATTGGCATGCACATTTTCAGGGCTTGGTCTGCATTTAACCGTAATATACTGTGCTTGGTGATCGACCGCAAATACATCCTGACCAAATTCGAAGTTCACCCCTTTTTTCATACAGGCATTTGCCAGTCCAGTACTGAATTTATGAATATCTCCAGTCGCATCACTCTGGCAATAAAACCCGGCATAATAATCTCCAGTTAATGCAGGTTCAATCTGCTTGATTTCTTCATTGCTGATGGCATTACGTTCCAGACCACCACTACACAACAGATCATTGACCTTAATTGCGACATCATAATCAGCTTTATTATGGTAGAAATGTAGAATTCCGCGCTTTTCCAGATCAAAATCAATCTGCTCAATTTCGGCAATTTCAAACAGACGTTTTCTGGCCAGTAATGCGATTTTTACCGTTTCCCGGGTATTGGTTTCATAGTTTTTAATATGACCTAGAAATTCCATCAGCCAGCTATATTTATGCAGACTAAAAGAAGGATTAAGCAATAGCGGTGCGGTTTTTTGTGACATCCATTTGATGCCTTTCAACACAGTGGCTTTTTGATTCCAGACTTCTGCATTACAGGCAGAAAGTTGCCCGCCATTAGCAAAGGATGTTTCCATCGCGGGATAAAGATGACGGTCAACCACCGTGACCTGATAACCGAGTAAGGCGAGCTCATAAGCTGTTGTTACACCGGTAATGCCTGCCCCCACCACAATAACATGACGCATAGACACCTCTCCTCAATATGTGATGTCTTTCCCATCTGTCATGTGTACCTGAGAGCTTCGGTGACTGCATCATAGCTGTATGCAGCAACCTTCCCCCTTCGGTGAGTGATTCAACACTTCTCTCCAGAGTTTAATATATTATTGCAGTCCTTTTGCCTGAGAGTTTCCTGGGACCTTGCTCCTTCGGCGAATGCAGTAGCATTTCTCTCCTGCAATAATATTTTTATTATCCTGAGCAATTTATATACCATCTTATCGGAGACTACAGTTTTTTATTTATGTTAATTCACGTGATTTAAGTGGTAACGATATTTTCAATAAATTTAGAAGAAATAACACTATCTATTTCAAACGAATTTTAAGATTTTAATTTGGTTTTTTGCCTCATTTTCCTACGTCATGCTGCAATGCAAGGCATTTAAGAAAAGCAATAATGTTAATAATTGCTTAGGCTATTTATAGGATTGATTTAATATTAGACTTTAATATATGACCGACTTTTAGGTACTAAAATTAAATTAACCAGGAAAGAATCAACATGAGAGATCCAGCCGCGACTACCGTTTGCATACTGATAATACTGGCCATGAACTGGCTATCTCCGCCATAGACACGCGTCAGTACATAGGAAGCTGAAGCAGTAGGTAAAGCAAAAAACAACACCAGTACCTGGGTGGTTAAAGGATCAATATCAAATAATTGGCAGACAAAGAAAGCAGCAAGTGGCATTCCTAATAAACGTCCAAAAGTCGCCAGACCTAATGGGAAGATATCTCGCTGGAAGCCTTGGAACTGTAAGGCAGCCCCCACACACATCAAGCCAAGCGGCAAACTGCATAAGGCAATCTGTTTTAAGAATAATTCAAACCCAGCCCAGAGTGATAAGCCTGAAAGATTAAATAGGCCACCCACAAGAGAGCCTAAAATTAAAGGATTCTTTAACAGATCAATCAGGATTTTGAAGATCTGCATATCTGAACTACGGGTAAATGCCAGTACAGATAAAATATTGACCAGTGGAATACACAACACCATCACTACGGCGAAAATGGTCATGCCCTGCTGATGAAATAAAGCATTCACTGCTGCAAGTCCGATATAGGTGTTAAAGCGCAGAAGTGCCTGCACATAGACCCCAAAATGTGCATAGCCAATCTGATAAATCTTGCGCAGTACATATAGAGCAATACTGACCACCGCCATAAGGCTAAAGACCACCAGAATCACATCTTTAATGACTGCCATTTCAATCTTGGCTATGGCCAGATTTAAAAACAGCATGACTGGAAACAGGACAAAATAATTGAGTTTTTCTGCCCCACGCCAGAAACTATCTTCCAGCCATTTCCTTTGTTTTAATACATAGCCCAAAGTAATCAGGCCAATAAGCGGAAACAGTACAGTGAAGATAGTCTGAAACATTGAACAACTCATGATATGGGTTTTGCGGCAATCGCATCCAATTCAATTGCCTGTCAATGAGCAAGGATACAACAACCGACTCGTTTCAGGATAAAAATAGTGGAAAATTCAATGGATAATAAATAAAAAACACTCTCGCTGGCTTTAATTAAAATACGCTTTAAATCCAACTTTCATCTTTTGCAACATTTAGTGCATCATTTTTTAGTCTTTCAAGCTCCTCATAAACCTTTGCATCAAGCTTCGGACGGACTTTTTCAAACTTAACTTTTAACAAATCCAGGCTTCTTAAGAGCATCCTAAAAATGAGTCTCTCACGGCCTAAATCATCTGTTGCCTTAAAAGTTGTTGGATCAATTCTTAAACAGAAATCCATATTTCTACGTTTAAATGAATAAAAAATACGTTCATCAAAACTATCATTTCCCATTATAATTTCAATGCACTTCCATTTATCTATCGGAATATCATACGACTTATTTTGTAGTTGAGCATTTAAGGCATTTTCTACTGCGTTACGTGCTTTATTTTCGAGATCAAGATGATCTTCTGTTAACACTTCCCTACTTAATTCAGCACTTAACCATACTTCCATTCATATATCCTGTCATTATTCTTATTAAACACACTTAGAATCAAAAATGGATTCAAATAACTTAATAAATCTTTTCGAGACTCTTTTCTAAAATCACCAGATTTAAATCTACTAAAGGCTGTCCAACATCTGCATGCAGTGGGTAACTCTCTGTTTTGCCGGTTTGGTGATAACCACGACGCTCATAATACGCGATTAATTCAATGCGAACATTAAGAACAGACATTCTAAGTTTTTTGAAAGGTATTTTTTCTCTGGAGTATTATTCAGCAAAATCTAACAATATTCGACCATAACCTGAATTTTGCCGAACTGAGTCAATAGCAAAACTGCCGATTTCAAAACAATCTGGCAAGTGTGTCAGACCAATGCAACCCACCAGTTGATCATTATTTTCCAAGACATAAAGTTCGAAATCAGGCCGTGCTAAAAGTTCACTTAACTGAGCCTCATTAATTCGATCACCTAAAAAAATGTCATGTTCATGCGTCCAGCCCAAATTAGATCGATAAGCTGTATTGATCAACTTAACAATGCTTTGAATGTCCGTAGCTTGGGCTAAACGAATATTGTTATTTTTCATTTTATAAATATAAAAAAGCCAGACCGAAGCCTGACTTTAATTTCATTTGCTTCTATAAAGCAAATTATTTAGGTTCAATTGGCTCAAACGGCGCAACGACATCGGCATTTTGTGCACGATGGCGCATGAAGTGATCCATCAAAACAATTGCTAGCATCGCTTCAGCAATTGGGGTTGCACGTACACCCACGCAAGGATCATGACGGCCTTTGGTCAGGACATCCGTATCTTCACGATTAATGGTAATGGTTTTACCCGGAGTTGTGATGGAAGCCGTTGGTTTCAACGCAATCGAAACACGAATATCCTGACCGCTAGAAATACCACCCAAGATACCGCCAGCATGGTTCGCCAGGAAGCCATCTGTTGTGAGTTCATCACGGGTTTCATGACCGAACTGCTCAGCGACACTAAACCCATCACCAATTTCCACGCCTTTCACGGCATTGATTGACATCATGGCATGGGCAATATCAGCATCTAAACGATCAAATACTGGTTCACCCCAACCCACTGGCACTTTAGAAGCAATGATCTCAAGGCGTGCGCCACAGCTTGTGCCTTGCTCACGTAATGAAGTTACCAATGCTTCAAAGCGCGGCACCGCATCAACATCACCACAGAAGAACGGGTTATTTGGAACTTCATTCCAGTCCAGTTTTTCTGCTTTTTCAGTACCGATCTGAGTCACATGACCACGGATTTCAATACCGAATTTTTCAAACAGGAATTTCTTGGCAATCGCGCCCGCTGCAACACGCATCGCAGTTTCTCGCGCACTTGAACGCCCACCACCACGATAATCACGGAAACCATACTTCTGGGTATAGGTATAATCTGCATGACCCGGGCGGAAAGTTTGCGCGATATTGCCATAATCTTTCGATTTCTGATCCGTATTGCGGATTAAAAGACCGATTGAAGTTCCGGTGGTTTTACCCTCAAACACACCTGAAATAATTTCAACTTCATCTGGTTCTTTACGCTGTGTTGCAAATTTCGATGTACCCGGCTTACGACGGTCCAGATCCTTTTGCAAATCGGCTTCAGACAGTTTAATCCCTGGTGGAACCCCATCAATAATGGCCATTAAGCCAACACCATGAGATTCACCACAAGTCGTTACACGGAAGAGTTGCCCTATACTATTACCTGCCATGTCAACGACTCCTTATGAATTAACAGATTGAATGAATAAATCACGATATTGACGGCATTGGGCTGCAGTCAGTGCAAAAATACCTGAACCACCACGTTGGAACTGTAACCAGTGGAAATCAACGGTATTGAAGTTTTGCTTCATCGCCCATTCAGAGTTACCCACTTCAATCACGATTAAACCGTCTTCAGTTAGGTAATCAGCTGCTTGAGCCAGCATCTTACGTACTAGATCCAGACCGTCTTGACCAGCAGCCAATGCCAGCTCTGGCTCATGATGGAATTCATCAGGAAGATCAGCCATATCCTCTGCATCGACATATGGAGGATTAGATACGATTAGATCATATTGGTTTTCAGCTGGAATTTTAGCGAACAGATCAGATTCAAGTAACGCTACTTGGTACTGCTTACTGTGATGTTCACAGTTAATCTGCGCCACTTCCAAAGCTTCTTTAGAAATATCGGTTGCATCCACTTCTGAATCCGGGAAAGCATAGGCCAATGCAATCGCGATACAGCCAGAACCGGTACACATATCCAGAATGCGTTGTGGAGTTTTTGGATTCGGGTTTTCTGGCAGGTTATTTACTGCCGCGCCCATTTCACCATTTTCAGTCAGGCAATAAGGAGCAAAGCGGTTTTCAATCAGCTCAACGATTGGCGAACGTGGAATCAGAACACGCTCATCGACATAGAATGGCTTGCCGAAGAAATAGGCCAGATTCAATAAATAAGAGGTTGGAACACGTTCATTAATGCGGCGTTCCAGCAAGCTTAAGAACTCAGCCACTTCGCTTGGCAATAATTTAGAGTCCAGAATTTCAGGATCTGCATTCCAGTCCAGTGACAAGGTTTGTAGAACGAGCGCTGAACTTTCAGCAAAATAATCTTCTGTACCTTGACCTAAGTGCGCATCGTATTGACGTAATGCTGTAACCCCAAAACGAATAAAATCACGAATGGTAGTTAAATTTTCAGCGGCTTCCTGCAAATGTTCAGGGCTAATAGTCGGTCGATCCACTTAAGGCGTCTCCAAGGTCATTTTTTAGAACGCCTTATGATACCTTGTTTTGAGGTCTTTTATAATGCCAAAACCATGAAAAACCCGAATTCTCCATGGTTTATCAATGACAGATCTTCTGGATTTCAGACAGATTAGAATCCTGCTTTTTAAGATTTATCTCTATTTCCGGAAGGACTTATTAACTTAAAATCAGTTTAAGCACCGGCACGATAAGAACGCAATTGATACAAATTCGCCTGATCTTTTACCATCTCCAGCACACATTGACCCTGTTTAATCTGGGCATATTGAGTATTCATGGTCAGCTTGCATTGCTGTGACAGTTTGCGTTCCCACACTGTATGCTGATCACGAATATTATTACGATAACCCGCATTCAATTTCAGATAAGTCTTATAGTTTTTCTTTAGACGTTTATTCTGTGCTTTTAATTCTTTTTTCACACATTTCTGCAGTTTAGCTGTATTGCCATAACTAAAGTTCATGCACTGGGTATATTCCTGAGAATAACCTGTAGCCGCCTGAACCTGTAATGCCATCGTCCCCAAACAACCTGCCATTAATAAACATGCAAAACGCATAGTATCCCCTTCACCAAAACTGGCTTGTTTCCAATCAATATTGAATAATGAATCTTGTTTAAATTATTGCCTGATACTAACTGAGTCCTTGATAAAATCCTATATTTTTCTCGCTTAAAAAGATGTCACAGTTCTTTGGTTGAAACTTGATTTTATGGCCGCATATAATTCGGCAATGATGTCCAAACGAGCCCAGATCTTATGAGCTATAAGCACAACAATCTTATGGCCATGCGCCAGAACTACTGGAATGACCAGTTATCCAGTCAGGTGCAGCAGGAAAAGGTATTTTTACAAACCACATTAATGCAGCAAGGCGTATTTAGTAGCGCGACACCGGAAGATGCCAAAAACCTGTTTTTCAGTTTGCCAAGCATCATTATTGTGAAGGGTTATGCGCTGGGTTTTATGCATGAAACAGTCCAGAACCTAATTCATCAACATATTCAAACAAATAAACAACAGTTACAACAACGATCTGAATTAAAAATTCAATTTCAAATGTCATAATATTCACCCTACACTGGTCAAAACGGCAAGCGATATGCTCTTGCCGAGATTTTCACCGTGAATTCAGCGGCTTAAACTTTTTTAATACGTGCAGACACGGTAATATCCACTACAATGATTTATTCCGCTTTATGCTGATAAAAGGATTGAGTTTACATGTCAGATCAGAACGATAAGCTTAAACAATTGAAAACTTCCTCAATGGATCGACGCTTATCGATCGCAAAGGCATCTTTGCTGGCAGGTACGCGCTGGGCAGCATCCAGTGCGGGTTCTATGTTCTCGAGTGAAGAAGAAAAAGAAAGAAGACGCAAAAAAGCCATGAAAGAACAGGCCGATTATCTGGTTGCAGAAATTGGCAAGCTTAAAGGTTCAATTGTCAAAATTGGCCAGATGATGGCCCTGTATGGCGAACATTTTCTGCCAGAAGAGGTCACTCAAGCCTTAAATACGTTAAATAATAAAACAGTTGCTTTGGCGTGGCCGGCGATCAAAGCCCAATTACAACAGCAATTAGGTTCCAAGCTAGATGATCTGACGGTTGATCATGAGCCCCTAGGTACCGCCTCTTTGGCTCAGGTTCACCGTGCTGTACGCAAGTCAGATGGCATGGAACTGGTGCTTAAAATCCAGTACCCGGGTGTAGCTGAGGCTATTGATTCTGATATGAGCCTGTTTAAGAACATGCTCAAATTGACCCGTATGGTGCCGCAAACCCGTGAATTTGATCAATGGTTCGATGAAGTTCGTGAGATGATGCATCGTGAGGTCAATTATAAAATTGAGGCGGATACGACCCGTCGTTTCTGTAAACGTCTGCAAAATGATCCACGATATATCGTACCGACCATCATCGATAACTATTGTACTGACCGTGTTCTGTGTATGACCTTTGAACGTGGTGTACCCATCAATAGTCCAGTAATGCTGTCTCTACCACAGGAACGTCGTAATAAACTGGGTGAGGCTTCCCTTGAAATCGCAGTACGTGAGATTTTTGAATGGGGTGAGATGCAGACTGACCCGAATTTCGGCAATTATTTGGTACGTCTAGGGGATGGCGAAAATATTCAGGACAAGATTGTGCTTCTCGACTTCGGTGCAATCCGTCAGTTTGACCAGCATCTACTCAATGTAGCGCGTAACCTGATCCAGGCCGGTTATCATCATGATTCAGACATGATGGTGAAAGCCATGACCGGTTATGAATTCTTTGATTCTATTCCGCCTAGCATCAAACCGGATATGGCGAAAGTCTTCCTATTAGCTACAGAAGCCTTCAGCTCGCCAATGAACAATAAAGACTTGCCTCCAGGCGTGATGGATGAACATGACCGCTATAACTGGAAAAAAAGTCAGCTTCATAGCCGTGTGATGCAACAGGCTTCTAAATCCATGGCTTCACGTTATTTCAGTGTACCGCCTAAAGAATTTATGTTTATCAGCCGTAAGTTCATCGGCGCTTATACCTTCATGACAGTGATTGATGCGAAAACTAATGTACGTGCAATGATTAAACGTCATCTCTAATCGACTAAGTTATTATTAGCCTTATATAAGACCCGGATGATTTTGTCATTCGGGTCAATTTTTGATAAAAACCTAATTTTTCTTATTTTATTTTTCTATTTAGTTTCAATATTTTAATTCTTCAAATCCCCTCTTTATTTTAATTATAAATTGACAATGATTCATGTCATTGATGACATGGTTTTTTCTAGAACTGCATGTCAACATCAGGCAAATAAGATAACACCCCGTAGGATAATTAGAATGAACAATATGGTGAACAAAGCACAAGGATTTGGCTTGTCCATCCTGACCAAAGTGGCAGGAAGTGATTTACTCGACCAATTAAAGCTGCGTAAATTTTTAGAAAAATCTCTTTATCAAAGCTCTAAAGCAGGTTTTAAAACACTCAGCCAGACTCAGAAAATCCTGAAATCTGGTCAGAAAATTCAAAGACAACGCTTACCACATCAGTCTAAATCCCTGTTCGATCTGAATCTGACTGAAGAACAGCAAATGACCTGTGAGGCGATGCAGCAGTTTGCCAGTGAAGTCCTTTATCCTTTGGCACATGATGCAGATCATCATGAAATCTTCCCAAAGGAACTCTGGCAATATTCAACTGATCTGGGTCTTAATTTTTATGCGCTGCCTGAAGCTTTAGGTGGTGTAGCTGCAGAACAGAATATCGTCAGCAATGTCCTGATGGCTCAACAGTTGGCTCAAGGTGATTTCAGTCTGACTGCTGGTCTGCTTTCTACCTTTAGTGTGATTAATGCGATTACCCGTTGGGGTTCAGAACAGGTTCAGACTGAGTATTTGACTGCATTTGCCGATGATCCGCATCTTAAAGCCACCTTCGCAGTACAAGAAGCAACAGCTGCCTTTAATCCTTATCAGTTAAAAACTAAATCAACCTCGAATGGAGATCACTATTTAATTAATGGTGAAAAAACCTTGGTGATGCTCGGAGAAACTGCTGATATCTATCTGGTCAGTGCAGATCTGAATGGCAAAACCGAAGTATTTATTGTGCAACGCAATAATACCATTACTGCACAAAAATCTCCGGCTATGGGCTTGAAAGCCACTCAAACTGTGAATCTCAAATTTAATAACACACCGGCACAACGCTTGGGAGATGACGATTTTGATTACACCGCTTTTCTTGATCTAGGCAATTTAATGTGGTGTGCCATGGCGGTCGGTACCTGTGAAGCGGTTAAAAAATACTGTGTGCAATATGCCAATGAACGGACAGCCTTTGGTGAACCAATTTCCCATCGGCAAAGTGTAGCTTTTATGATTGCAGATATGGCGATTGAAATTGATGCCATGCAAATGCTGATCCTGAATGCCGCCAGTCTTGCAGAATCTGGTCAAGACTTTCATCGAGAAGCTTATCTGGCCCGTCTGCTCTGTGCAGAAAAATCCATGAAAATTGGCACAGATGGCGTACAGATTCTCGGCGGACATGGCTTCACCAAAGAACATCCGGTAGAACGCTGGTATCGGGACTTAAGAGCAACAGCAATCGTACATTCTGGCCTTCATGCCTGAGCAAAGAATAAGGAAAAAAATAAATGAACTTGCAAAATCCTAAAAAATTCAAATTGCTGATTGATCAGGCACATGAAGTTGCCCTGAATGTACTCCGCCCTATTTCACGCAAGTATGACAAAGCTGAACATGCTTATCCGAAAGAGTTGGATATGCTTGCCTCTGTCGTCGATGGTATGAACCAAGGCAGCGAAGGCATGAATGCAGGAGCTGCGGTCAATAAACGCGGTGATAGCGATGAAAGCAATAAAAATGGCGTAAATATGTCCACTGCACTTAGTATTGTCGAAATGTGTTATGGTGATACCGGACTGCTTTTATCCATGCCGCGTCAAGGGTTAGGAAATTCAGCCATTGCTGCCGTTGCTAATGACGAACAGTTGCAACGCTTTCATGGTATATGGGCAGCGATGGCGATTACTGAACCAGGCTGTGGTTCGGATTCAGCTGCCATTCGTACCACTGCCATTAAAGAGGGTGATGACTATATCCTCAATGGTGAAAAAATCTTTGTCACCTCTGGCGAACGTGCAGATGCGGTTGTGGTCTGGGCGACTTTGGATAAAAAACTTGGCCGTGCTGCGATCAAGTCCTTTGTCGTACCCAAAGGCACACCCGGCATGAAAATCGAGCGTCTGGAACATAAGCTAGGTATTAAAGCCTCGGATACGGCTGCAATTAGTTTTATCGATTGTCGTATACCTGCTGCTAATTTACTTGGACATGCTGAAATTGATGTGGCTAAAGGTTTTGCTGGTGTGATGGAAACTTTTGATAATACCCGTCCACTCGTTGCAGCGATGGCAATTGGTTGCTCTAAAGCTTCTTTAGAGAGAATCAAGGAAATTTTTAAGGATCAGCTAGACCCTGAGTACAATACGCCTTTTTTACAAACATCGAATATTGCAGCGCAGATTTATCGTATGGAAGCCGAATGGGAATCTGCCCGTTTATTAATGTTAAAAGCTGCGTGGATGGCGGATAATCGTAAGCCTAATTCCCGTGAAGCTTCTATTGCTAAAGCCAAGGCGGGTCGTATCGCGAATGAAATCACTTTGAAGTGTGTCGAATTAGCAGCGTCTGTAGGCTATAACGAGGCAGAACTTTTAGAAAAATGGGCACGTGACTCCAAGATTCTAGATATTTTCGAAGGAACTCAACAGATCCAGCAACTGATTATTGCTCGACGTGAACTAGGTAAATCTTCAAGTGAATTAAAATAATAAAAAACTGGAAATACCGCTTCATTAAAGAATGAATCAACAAAAAGGATAGATTTTTTATGATTTTCGGTCTATAAAATTTCCATCCTTCTTTATGTCATAATCTATGTATTCTATTCGTCCTCTACAACCTCAAGATAATGCTCAAATTGCCAAGATTATTCGTGAAGTTTCCGTAGAATTCGGGCTTGCAGCAGAGTCCGGCTTTGCTGTCGGTGATTCAATTTTGGATAACCTGTATGAAGTATATCAGCAGCCAAATGCAGCTTATTGGGTCATTATCGATGAGCAGGATCAAGTCTTTGGTGGCGGAGGTATTGCGCCATTACAGGGTGATCAGAGTATTCTAGAAATACAGAAAATGTATTTCTTACCCATTATTCGTCGTTATGGATTTGCAAAAAAGATTTTAAATCTGACCTTTGACTTTGCTCATGAGCAGAACTTTAAACGAATCTATCTTGAGACTACTGCAAGTCTTTGGCAGGCAGTGAAGCTTTACGAAAAATTAGGTTTTGAACATCTCGATCATCCCGAAGGCAATACAGGTCATAGTGCAGCTTGTGAAATCTGGATGCTAAAAACTTTAGACTAAGCTTTCTTGTGCATCTAAACACATACACTTTAAAGAAAAGCCTGAGATACAAATTCGACTGTTAATTGGCTTTTCTTTAAACAATTCTTCATAAAAAATTCATTATTCAATAAAATCTAATTTGTCTTTGTAAACAAATCATCTAATTTCTTGACGATTTTCATACATCTTCCTAAGATCAATCTAATTTTAAAAATACAGGGAAGCTGAAAGTTGTTGGGCAAATTTTCTGGCAAAAACTATTCATTATTAAAGGTCTTAAATCCTACTACTTTAAAAATTGGGATACTTGGTTTAAGTACAATATTAATAAGTGCTTGCTCCTCACTAGGAGGTAATTCCTTAGAAAAACGCTCTGCTAAACTGTCTCAAGGAATTCAGACTGCATATGCTGTGCCTGCGATAACTGCTACTCGCGTTTCACCTTTAATTATTCAAAATGCCGAAAGACATAGTCTAGATCCCTTGCTAGTAGCAGCCGTGATTCGACAGGAATCTACCTATCGCAGTCAGGTCGCTTCACCTGCAGGTGCTGTGGGTCTTATGCAAATTGTTCCGCGTTATTGGCAATCTACATGTGGACCTGATTTATTTAATGAAGCAATAAATATTGGATGTGGGAGTTATATTCTGTCACGTTATCAGGAATCTAGTGGCAGCCTAGAAAAAGCGCTGGGCTATTATAATGTAGGCCCTACTGCCTATGAGAAAGATCGGAAAATGCGTAAACAAGGCAAAAAATATGCTAAAGAAGTTTTAACGCACCAGAAGCAACTTAAAAAATCGATGTAATTAGAACGTACTAATGATTAATTAAATGCATTCCAGAAATATTAATCCATAAATAAAAAGGCTTAAATTTATTTAAGCCTTTTTCTATTTCATCTTTATTTTTTCTATAAAAAAAGCCCCCTGCGTGAGCAGAGGGCTTTTGGAATAATGAGCTGGCGATGACTTACTCTCACATGGGAGACCCCACACTACCATCAGCGCTAAGAGGTTTCACTTCTGAGTTCGGGAAGGGATCAGGTGGTTCACTCTTGCTATGGTCGCCAGCACAACTGGTATGCTTACTCGCTATGGTCTTATCTACGTTGCTTGCGCTTCGTTTGCCTAGCTTTCTTCAAATAGAATGCATTAACAGATGTATCTGAGTTCTTGCAAGTAGAACTAAGCAGTGCTTAATTATACTCTCATTTGTTCGATTAGCTTAACTAAATCAAGTTTTTGTCTGATCATTAGATCAATATGAAATCAATTGATGCTTTATATACAACTGCTTGGGTGTTGTATAGTCAAGCCTCACGAGCAATTAGTATTGGTCAGCTTCATGCATCACTGCACTTCCACATCCAACCTATCAACGTCGTAGTCTTCAACGGCTCTTTAGGAGACATAAAGTCTCGGGGAAATCTTATCTTGAGGTAGGCTTCCCGCTTAGATGCTTTCAGCGGTTATCCCTTCCGAACA